>NZ_JBFAKG010000006.1:0-189402 GCF_040655595.1 Saccharopolyspora sp. NPDC050389 | reverse complement strand
CAGGCCAGCCGCTCGGCTTGCTTCGCCCAGAACGCCTCCCGATCAGCCGAGGCCTGCTCGTACAGCGCCGACGTGGCGTTGGCCTGCGCCGCGAATTCCTGGGACGGCGGGAATGCCCTGCTTTCGGTGAGCAGGTTGTCGAGCGTGTTGCTCTGCCCGTCGGGCTGGGTCATTGCCGAGAACCTCCCTGGTGATGGGGATGTCAGTGCTATGGGAACCGTAATGCGATCGGGCTCACTGCAACAGAGGGTTCGTCCAAATGGTTCAGACCAATCCCGGCGGTACGGTCCGAAATCGCCGCATTACGCAGGGCGGCAGCGCGGCCACTGTGTCACATGTCGCAGTACGAGCGGGCGATGGGGTGAAGGCCTGCCGGTAGCGTCGTCGGGCGTGAACGAGAAGCCATCGCTGGTACCGCTGCTGGAGCTGGACGGCGTCGCCGACGCCGTGACCGCCGCCCGCGCGGCGATCGACGAGGTGCACCGGCACCCGGCCAACCGGCGCGGCTGGCCCGCCACCGCGGCCGAGGCATCGGTCCGGGCGGCCCGCGCGTCGGCGGCCGTCGCGGGCGGCGCGGCCGAGATCCCGGAGTCCGGCGAGGTCACCGACCCGCTGCTGGCCGGCTCGCTGCGGATCGCCGAGGCGATGGGCACGCTGCTGCCCACCTGGCAGCGCGCGCCGCGGCAGGCGCTGGCCCGGATGCACGTGCTCGCGGCCGCGGACCTGATCGACGACCCGGACCGGCTCGGCCGCCCGCAGCCCGACCCGGTGATCGCCGAGCGGCTCGACCTGCTCGCCGAGATCATCACCGACCCGGAGGCGCAGGGCCCGGGCCCGGTGCTGGCCGCCGTCGTGCACGGCGAACTCCTCGCGCTGCAGCCGTTCGGCACCGCCGACGGCGTGATCGCGCGGGCCGCGGCGCGGCTGAGCGTGATCGGCAGCGGGCTGGACCCGAAGGGCCTGGTGGTTCCCGAGGTCGCGTACTTCCGGCGGCAGGAGGAGTACGCCGAGCTGGCCCTCGGCTTCGCCACCGGCGAGATCGACGCGGTCGCGGCCTGGATCGTGTACTGCTGCAAGGCGTTGGAGACCGGGGCGCGCGAGGCGAAGTCGATCGCCGACGCGGTCCAGGAGGGCTGACTTCCCGCAAGGGCGAGAGGCGAAGGGCACCCGTGAACGGCGCGGGTGCCCTTCACCGTGAGAAAAGGGGCTGGGCGTGAAGAAGATTTTGATCGACTGCGATCCGGGCATCGACGACGCGCTGGCGTTGGCGCTGGCGCACGGGAGCCCGGAGCTGGACGTGGTCGGCGTGACGACCGTCGGCGGCAACGTCGAACTGGAGCACACCACCGACAACGCCCTGCGGCTGCACGACTTCTACGGCATGGACGCCCCGGTCTCGCGCGGCGCCGGGCGGCCGCTGGTGCGCGAGCCGCGGACCGCCGGCGACGTGCACGGCAACACCGGTCTCGGCGGCGTGGTGCTGCCCGAACCGAAGTCGGAGCTCAGCGGCCGGCACGCCGTCGACTTCATCATCGACACCCTCGCCGCCGCGCCGGGCGAGATCAGCCTGACCGCGGTCGGGCCGCTGACCAACATCGCGCTCGCGCTGCGCAAGGAGCCGCGGATCGCCGAGTGGGCGGCGGAGTTCGTCATCATGGGCGGTTCGTACACCCGCGGCAACACCAACCCGGCCGCCGAGTTCAACATCCTCGCCGATCCTGAGGGCGCGGCCGTCGCGTTCAACGCGCCCTGGCGGACGGTGATGATCGGGCTGGACCTGACCTACCAGGCGCGGGCGACCGCCGCGGTGCGCTCGCGGTTCGCCGGCCTCGGCCGGCTGGAGTCCGAGCTGATCACCCCGTGCCTGGACTTCTACGGCAGCCACATCAGCTACCAGGACGTGGGCCCGGCGATCCACGACGCGTGCGCGGTCGCCTACGTGATCGACCCGGGGCTGTTCCAGACGGTGTCGGCCCGCGTCGACGTCGAAACGCAGGGCCGGTTCACCTCCGGCATGACGGTCACGGACTTCAAGGCCCCGGCCGAGGCGCACAACGCCGACGTCGCCACCACCCTCGACGCGGAAGGCTTCTGGAGCCTGGTCGCCGACGCCTACCGCAACGTCGCCGCCAACCTCCCGGGCTGACCGCCCGCTGGTCGCGGGGCCGTGAGTCTTTTGGGCTGCTATAGCGACCCAAAGGACTCACGGCACCGGACCTGCGAGAACGTCGCCGCGGTCAGTCCGCCACGGCGCGGAGGGCGTCGCGGACGTGGCCGTCGGAGACCGCCAGCGCCGCTGCGGCCCGCTCGATGTCGACGCCGGTGAGCAGGTGCACCAACGCAGTCTTGAGGTCTCCGTCCGCCGCCGTGAGCGCCGTCGAGCACACCTCTTCCGACGCGCCGGTCGCCTCCTGCAGGATGCCGATGGTGCGGCCGCGCAGCTTCGCGTTGGTGGCGAGCATGCTGACCATCAGGTTCGAGTAGGTCCGGCCCATCCGGATCATCACCGCGGTGGAGAACGAGGTCAGCACCAGCTTCTGCGCGGTGCCCGCCTTCATCCGCGTCGACCCGCTGATCGGTTCCGGCCCGGTGTCCACCGCGATCACCACGTCGGCCGGCACCGGCCCGACGTCCGGGTTCGACGTCACCAGCGCGGTCCCCGCCCCGATCTGCCGCGCGGCGTCCAACGCGCCCAGCACGTACGGGGTGCGCCCGGACGCGGCCAGCCCGACGACGAAGTCGAGCCCGCTGGCGTGCTCCCGGATGGCGGCGGCGCCGGAATCGACGTCGTCCTCGGCGTTCTCCACGGCGTGCCGGAACGCCTCGGGGCCGCCCGCCTGGTGCGCGATGACCCAGTTCGGCGGCACGTTGAAGGTCGGGATCAGCTCGGCGGCGTCCAGCACCGCGAGCCGCCCGGAGGTGCCCGCGCCGACGTAGTGCACGCGGCCGCCCGCGCGCAGCGCCGCGACGGCCATGTCGACCGCGCGGGCCAGTTCGGGCAGCACCTGGCCGACCGCCACCGGCACCGTCCGGTCCTCGCCGTTGAGCACGCGCAGGATGTCCAGGGTCGGCAGCAGGTCGATGTCCCTGGTCCTGGGGTTGTTGCGCTCGGTGGGAGCGTCCACGCGGACCGCGCGGTCCCGGCTCATCACGCCTCCTGCGGCAGTTGCGGGAACACCAGGTCGGGGTGCGGTTCGCGCATCACGTCTCCTTCTGCCGCCGGCGATCCGGGCGGCTGTCGAGGCGGTGGCCACCGACCGCTTCGTAAGTGGCCTCCAGCGCGGCCTTCGCCTGGTCGAGGTGGCGCTGCGCGACACCGATGAAAAGGCAGTCGATGACGGTCAGCTGCCCGATGCGGCTGGCCATGGCGCCGGAGCGGTAGGTGGTCTCGCGCACTGCGGTGGTCAGCACGCGGTCGGCGACCTCGGTGATGGGCGAGCGGGCGAAGTTCGTCAGCGCCGCGGTGGTCGCCCCGCGCCGCCGCGCTTCGCGCAGCGCCTCGACGGTCTCGGTGGTGGCGCCGGTGTGCGAGATGCCGATGGCGACATCGCCTTCCCGCAGCACCGCGGCCGAGGTCAGCGCGTTGTGCGTGTCGGCCCAGGCGAAGCAGGTCAGGCCGATGCGGTGCAGCTTCTGCTGCAGGTCGAGCGCGACGAACGCGCTGGCGCCGACGCCGTAGACGTCGATGCGGCGGGCGGTGGCGACGTCGTCGACGAGCCTTTCCAGGATCGCGGCGTCCAGCTGCCCGGCGGTCTCCTCGACCGCCTTCGCGTCGGCGTAACCGACCTTCTCGATGATCTGCCCGAGATCGTCGTCCGGGGCGATGTCGCTGCCCAGCTTGCGGTCCCGGGTGGACGTGCGCGCCGTGTCGGCGGCCAGCGCGATGCGCAGGTCCGGGTAGCCGCCGACGCCGATCGCCTTGCAGAAGCGGGTGACGGTGGTTTCGCTGGTGCCCGCGGCCTCGGCGACCTCGGTGATGCTGCGCCGGGCTATCGAAGCCGGGTCGGCGAGCACGATGTTGGCCACGCGCTGCTCGGCCCGGGCCAGGCCGGGCAGCAGGGAGCGAATCTTGACGAGCGGGCTCGACTCGCCCGATTCGCGGAACGTGTCGTCAGCGACCATGTGGGAAACTTACTAACCATTACTTGTGCAGGTCAATGGGCCTCTTCTGGGTTTCCGCGCGGAAGACGCGGCAAACTCATACCCAGGTTGCCCCCGGACCCAACTACTCCGAAAGGGGTAATTCCCGGTCCGACGCTGCGACGATGCGATTCACGCCCGGCGTCATGCCCCGGAAACGCACCCTGCCCTTGATCGAAACATCCGTGCTCAACACTGCCCACCGCTCGTGCGTTCGACGGGAGGCAGCGGATGGTCGTGACGGAGACGAAGGACCAGGCGGCGCGGGAGACGCTGGAGGACTACACCCTCCGGTTCGCCCCGCGCAGCTACCGCCGGTGGAAGCCGGGCGTGGTGGCGACGACGGCGCTGGGCGGCATCGCCTACCTCGCCGACTTCTCCATCGGCGCGGGCATCGGGCTCAGCTACGGGACGCTCAACGCGCTGGTCGCGATCCTGGTCGCGGCCGTGATCATCTTCGTCACCGGGTTGCCGCTGGCGTACTACGGGGCGCGCTACAACATCGACCTCGACCTGATCACCCGCGGCGCTGGCTTCGGCTACTACGGCTCGGTGCTGACCAGCGTGATCTTCGGCAGCTTCACCTTCATCTTCTTCGCCACCGAGGGCGCGATCATGGCGCAGGGCCTGAAGGTCGGGCTCGGGGTGCCGCTGTGGCTCGGCTACCTGATCACGACGCTGGTCGTGGTGCCGCTGGTCATCTACGGCATGAAGGCGCTGAGCAAGCTGCAGGTGTGGACGACGCCGCTGTGGCTGCTGCTGATGGTCGGCCCGATCGGCTACCTGGTGGTCGTCGACCCGGGCTCGGTGAGTTCCTGGCTGGCGTTCGGCGGGGCGGAAGGCGGCGGGCTCAACGCCGCGTCGGTGATGCTCGGCGCCGGGGTGGCGCTGTCGCTGATGGCGCAGATCGGCGAGCAGATCGACTACCTGCGCTTCATGCCGCCGCGCACCGCCGCGAACAAGCGGTCCTGGTGGGCTTCGATGCTGGTGGCGGGCCCGGGCTGGGTCGTGTTCGGCGCGGTCAAGCAGGCCACCGGGGCGTTCCTGGCGTTCTTCATCATGGGCGTGGCGGGCGCGGCGGCCACCGAGCCGGTGCAGCAGTTCATGGGCATCTACGAGCTGTTCCTGCCTGCCTGGCTGGCGATTCCGCTGGCGGTGGTGCTGGTGGTGCTCAGCCAGGTGAAGATCAACGTCACCAACGCCTACTCCGGCTCGCTGACCTGGACGAACTCCTTCACCCGGATCACCAGGCGGTACCCGGGCCGGATCGTGTTCGTGCTGCTGAACCTGCTGGTGGCGCTGGTCCTGATGGAGGCGAACATGTTCGCCTTCCTGAACTCGGTGCTCAGCTTCTACGCGAACTGCGCGATCGCGTGGGTGGTCACGGTGGCCACCGACATCCTGATCAACAAGTACGTGCTGGGGCTGTCGCCGAAGGAGCCGGAGTTCCGGCGCGGCATGCTCTACGCGGTGAACCCGGTGGGGGTGGTGGCGTTCCTGGCGTCGGCGGGCATCTCGATCGCGATGTACTTCGGCGCGTTCGGCGCCGCGATCCAGCCGTACTCGCCGATCGCGGCGGTGGCCATCGCGGCGGTGCTGACGCCGCTGCTGGCGGCCGTCACCCGGGGCCGCTACTACCTGCGGCGCACCGACGACGGCATCGCAGAACCGCGCTTCGACGCCGACGGCACCCCGGTCGACACCGCCTACGCCTGCGACGTCTGCGATCAGACCTTCGAGCGCCCGGACGTCCTGGCCTCCGCAGTCCCGGACACGATCATCTGCTCCCTCTGCCTGACCACGGACCGCACCGGCACCCACGTCCTCCCGGCGACGTGAACGACGTGAAGGGCGCCTTTCGGCAAAGGCGCCCTTCACGCGGCCGTGCCGTCACTGCTTCGTCGAGTGCTCCGGTTCGACGTAGACCACCACGCGCTCCTCGCCGGGCTGGGGCCACGGGTACTCGTCCTCGTCGAGGTACTTCTTCGCCATCTTGTTGATGAACGCGCGGTTCGGGTCGTCCTCGATCTTGGCGACCTTGCCCCGCACCTCCACGTACTGGTAGGGCTGGTCCGGGTCGTGCACGGAGATGGCGATGCGCGGCTCCCGCTTGAGGTTCCGGTACTTCTGCCGCGTCTTGGTCTGGCTGAACTTCAGGTACCGGCCGTCCCAGTCGATCCACACCGGACTGGACTGCGGTTCGCCGTTGGGCCCGATGGTGGCCACGTGGGCGAAAGCGCGCTTGTTCAGGATTTCCTCGCGGTCCTGCGGAATCGCCGACACTTCGACTCCCTCCAACGATTTGGGCTGCGGTCCGACCCTGCCCGCCCGCGATGCGCCACGCGACTCGAACGGTTCCCGAACGGGGCGGGTCAGCGGTCGGCGAGGGCTCGGCGGAGGAGGCCGTGCAGGGCTTGCTGTTCCGCTTGGGTGAGCCCGGCCAGCGGGGTGTTCACCGAGAAGCGGTCGATGATGTTCGCGCGCTGCCGCTCGCCTTCGGTGGTCAGGGTGAGTTGCTTGGCGCGGCGGTCGCGGGGGTGCGGCTGCCGGGTGACCAGGCCCTGGTTCTCCAGCCGGTCGACCACGAAGGTCACGTTCGACGTCGCGCAGTGCATCCGGTCGGCGAGCTCGCGCATGGTCAGCGGCTCGCTCAGCTCGCGCAGCGCGATCGCCTGGGGCGCGGTGAGGTCGGTGTCGGCGACGCAGCCGCGCACGTGCTCGTCGATGTTGTGCGCGAGCTCGCTGATCAGGCTGCAGAGTTCGCGCGCGGCCATCGACTCGTCCATGCGGAGAGTCTAGCAAGCTAGAACTGTTGCAACTTTAATAATTCAAGTTGTAAGTTCACGTGCCATGAACGATGCACAACGCTGGAACGCCGTGGCCGGAATCCGCTCGATCGACCTCGGTGACCTGCGCGTCAGCTACGTCCCGGACGGCGTCGTGGGCCTAAAGCCGCGCGGCTGGTTCCCGGAGACGACCGAAGACGATTGGCGCGAACACGCGCAGCACCTCGACGAAGCCGGGCAGCTGGTCGCCAGCATCGGCGGGCTGCTCGTCGAACGCGGTTCGCGGGCGATGCTGATCGACGCGGGCTACGGGCCGACGGGTTCCCCGGACGATCCGGCGAACCCGGTCATCGGCGCCATCCACGGCCGCGACCTGCTGGACAACCTGGCCGAGCTGGGCCGCGAACCAGACGAGATCGAAGCCGTCGCGATCACCCACCTGCACACCGACCACATCGGCTGGGCGCACCACGGCGCCTTCCCGAAGGCGCGAGTGCTGCTGTCCGAGCGCGAGTGGGAGCACCGCGACCAGCACGCCCCGGACGTCACGGAAGAGATGCTGGACCGGCTGGGCGAGCAGGTGGAAACCGTCCACGATGGACAGGAGATCTTCCCGGGCGTGCGGGTGCGGACCACCTTCGGCCACACGCCGGGCCACGCCTCGTACGCGATCTCCTCGGGAAGCCGGCGCCTGATCGTCATGGGCGACGCGCTGCACAGCGCGGTGCAGATCGAGAACCCGACCTGGCCGGTGTGGGCGGACGTCGACCGCGACGCGGCGATCAGGTCCCGGCAGGACCTGCTGCGCGAGCTCCGCGAGCCGGACACGCTCGGCTTCGGCATCCACTTCGCGGACGTCCAGTTCGGCCGGGTCACCACCGAATCCGGCACCGCCCGCTGGGCGCCCCTGCCATAACGCCCAGGCCCGGCAGCGAATTCGGAGGCCTCCCGATTTTGCTGAAATCGAGAGGCCTCCGGAAATCCGCGCCGAGGTTGGAACTCCTGAACGCCGCGTCAACGGCTGGTGGAGAGCCAGCCTTCGGGGTGGAGGCGTGCGGCCTCGAGCTCGCCGTCCAGCAGGGTCGCGTCGCGGTCGGCCACGTGAACTCCGTCCACGTTCACGCCGCGCCCGGTGTACTTGTCGTCCGGCGCGTAGCGCCACCGCAGGCGCAGCTGCTGGCCGGCGTTCGCGTCGACCGTGCCGCGCACCTTCCACCAGTTCCGATGCCCCGCCCCGGCCAACGAGCCCTGCGGCTCGTCGGGCGCGCCGGGACCGGACGCCTGCAGCGTCACCGGCCGCCATCCGGCATCGTCCACACTGGACTCCACGAGCAACGGGTCCGTGCCGTCGCCGTCGCGCTGGGTGTCCACGAACGCGTAGAACGACACCTGCGTCGGGCCGCTGACCGGCCCCAACGCGTCCGTCGTCAACGTCCCGCCGTGCTCGGAGAACCACGATTCCGAGCCCAGCGCCGGTTTCACGGCTAGGGCGCGGGCCATGCCCTGCGCCAAGGCCTGCCGAGCGGCGTTGTTCGATCCCCACTGCCGCGACGGGTGCACCCGGTTGGTCAGCAGCACCGCCACCGAACGGGACGTCGGATCGATCACCAGCGACGTGCCGGTGAAGCCGGTGTGGCCCGCCGTCCGAGGCCCGCTGAGCCCGGCCATGTACCAGCGCTGGTCGAGCTCGAAGCCCAAACCGTGCGAGTTGCCGGGAAAGGCGTCGTTGAAGTCGGTCAGCATCTTCTCGACGCTGTCCTCGGACAGGATGCGGTTGCCGCTGTAGGTTCCGCCGTTGAGCACCGCCTGCCCCAGCACCGCGAGGTCGTCGGCGGTGGAGAAGACTCCGGCGTGCCCGGCGACACCGCCCAGCGACCAGGCGTTCTCGTCGTGCACCTGCCCGCGGACCATGCCGCGCGGCGGTTCGGTCTCGTACTCCGTCGCCGCGATGCGGTGCAGCTCCGCGGCGGGCGGGTTGTAGCCGGTGTCGGTCATGCCCAGCGGCCCGGTGATCCGCTCCGCCACCACCTGGTCCAGCGGGGCGCCCGAGACGCGTTCCACCAGCAGCCCGAGCGTGATCATGTTCGGGTCGGAGTAGGCGTAGTTGGTGCCGGGCTGGTGGTCCGGGGTGAGCTGCATGACCGTCGGAATCCGCTGCTCCGGCGGCAGTTTCCACAGTTGCACCTCGGGCTGCAGCCCGGAGGTGTGGGTGAGCAGTTGCTCGACGATGATCGACTGCTTGCCGTTGACGCCGAACTCCGGCAGATAGGTGGCCACCGGCTCGTCCAGCCGCACGTTGCCGTCGTCGACCGCCTGCAGCACCGCGATCGAGGTGAACAGCTTGCTGATCGAGGCGACGTCGAAGATCGTGTCGCGGTGCATCGGTTCGCGCTGTTCGGGAGGCAGTTCGGTGCCGATGCCGTCCGCATAGCGCAGCTCGTGCCCCACCGCCGCGCGGCGCACCACCACGCCCTCGTGCGTCAGCAGGCTCACCGCTCCCGCGAACATCGGGTGCTCGCGGCCGGGCGCCTGGTTCGTCCAGGCCTCGATCTGCCGCAGGGCCGCGTCGATCGGGCCGGGATCGAGCCCGACCTCTTCGGGGCTCCCGTCGGACAACCGGGTGTCGGCCGGCGCGAAGCCATCTTGCGGGCGGTCGAAGTGGCCGTGCGCGTGGCCGGGCGATGCCGTGGCCGATCCCGCAAGCGCGGTGACCGAAAGCAGCGCCACCGCCGCCAGAATGGTCTTGCCCATCGCGTCCCCCTCAGCGGTACAGCAGATACGGCTCGCGTTGTCGTTGGAAGTCCGCCACGTCGTCCTGCCAGGGGCCGACGATCTCGGGCACGTCGGCCCCCGCATCGACCATCGTGCGCAGCCGGTCCGAGCCGGACAACTTGTCGATCATGTTGTCCGGTCGCCAGCCGAAGACCTGCGGGTACAGCCGGCGCGCGGTGGCGATCATCGCGACGGCGGCGCCGATCGAGTCGATCTCGCCCGAGCGGTAGACCTGCACGCCGCCGCAGGTTTCGTTGGCGTGCTTGGAGAACGTCGGCACGAAGTAGGTTTCGCGGAACCGGAGGCCCGGCAGCCCGGCGGCGTTGAGCTCCTCCGCCCACCGCCAGTCGATGCCGGGCGCGCCGATGATCTCGAACGGCCTGGTGGTGCCGCGGCCTTCGGACAGCAAGGTGCCCTCGAACAGCCCTGTCCCCGGGTAGACCGCCGCGGTGTCCTGGGTCGGCATGTTCGGGCTGGGCGGGACCCACGGCAGGCCGGTGTCCGCGACGCGCCCGCGCCAGCCCTCCACGCGGATCACGTCGAGCCGTTGCAGCGGGCTCGGCAGGTATTCGCGGTCGAACAGCCGCGCCAGCTCGCCGACGGTCATGCCGTGCTGCTGCACGATCGGCAGCAGGCCGACGCCGGAGGCGAACCGCGGGTCCAGCCGCGGGCCGGCCACCCGGGCGCCGATCGGGTTCGGCCGGTCCAGCACCAGGAACGCCGCTGCGACCTGGTGGGCCGCCTGCATCGCGGTGAACATCGTCCAGATGTAGGTGTAGAAGCGGGCGCCCACGTCGGCGATGTCGAACACGACCTGCTCGACGCCGGCCTTGCGGAACATCTCGGCCAGCTTCGCCGCGTCCGCCCCGTACGCGTCGTACACGGGCAGGTCGGTGCGCGGGTCGCGGTAGTCGCCCTCCGAACCGCCGGCCTGGGACGTGCCGCGGAATCCGTGCTCCGGCCCGAAAACCGCGACGACGTCCACCGCGCCGCTGGCGTGCATGACGTCCACGACGTGCTCCAGCGACGCGAGCACGCCGGTCGGGTTGGTCACCACCCCGATCCGGCGGCCGGCGATGTCCTGCCAGTTCCGCGCGGCGAGGACGTCCGCGCCGGTCTTGACGCCGGGGCCGAGGTCGGTTGACCGCGGGGCGGCGCACGCGGAACTCGTCGCGAGGCCCGCCGCGGGCACCGTCAGCGCCGCGGCGGTCAGGAAGCCCCGTCGATTCACACCACCCATGCCTGCCCTTTCCATGTTCACCAGGGTTCCGGCTACCAGCTCAAGCCGTGGCCGAACGGGTACTTGTCGACGCCGGGCTGACTCGGGTCGGGCACCGGGACCGGCAGCTTGCCGACCGGGGAGATCTCGCCGAAGAGCACCTTCGTCAGCGATTCCATCGCCACCGCCTTGTCCGAGTAGGTGGCGATCCAGCCGGGCAGCTCGACGTGCGCCGCGTCGTACGGGTCGCGCACGGCGACGGCGACGACCGGCTTCCCGGTCTGCTGCAGGGCGCGGACCAGGTCGAGCTGAGTCTTGTTGGCCTCGCTCCACGCGGCGTTGGTCAGCACCACGGTGACGTCGTTGCGCTTGGCCTCTTCGACGGCCTGGCCGATCTGTTCCGGCGTCGGCTTCAGGCCCGTCGCCAGCGCCGACGCCTGCGGGCCGCGCGCCTTGATCCGGTCGGCCAGCGCGGCGGTCGCCTTGTCGCCGGCACCGGTCACGAACATCGATCCCGGCTTCTGCAGCGGCAGCATCCCGTCGTTGCGCAGCACGGTCGTGGTGCGGTCGGTGATGGCCTGCGCCTCGGCGAGGTGCTCCGGCGTCCCGACGATCTGGTCCACTTTGGACACGTCGACGAACGGGTTGTCCAGCACGCCCCGCGCGGCCTTCAGCGCCAGGATGCGCGCCACGCTCTGGTCGATGCGCTGCTCGGTGAGCTCGCCGCTGTGCACCGCGTTGACCACGCCGTCGATGGCGACCTGCACGTTGAACGGCATCAGCATGATGTCGACACCGGCCTTGAGCGCCAGCACCGGGATCTCGGCGTCCGGGTGCTTCTCCCGCACACCGTCCATCTTCAGCGAGTCGGTGACGATCACGCCCTTGAAACCGAGCTCGTCGCGCAGCATTCCGGTGAGCACGTTCGGGGCCAGCGTCGACGGCTCACCGGAGTCGTCGAGCTTGGGCACCATGAGGTGGCCGCTCATCACCATGTCGGTCCCGGCGGCGATCGCCTCCTTGAACGGTGGCGCGTCCAGCTGCTCCCACTGCTGGCGGTCGTGCTCGATCACCGGCAGCGAGGTGTGGCTGTCCTGGCTGGTGTCGCCGTGCCCGGGGAAGTGCTTGACCGCGGCCGACACCGTCTCGCCCGGCTTCGCCGAGTCCTCGTAGCCGCGGATCTGCGCGGCGGTGAGCTGCGCGGCGAGCGCCGGGTCGGAGGAGAACGACCGTACCCCGATCACCGGGTTCGCCGCGTTGACGTTGACGTCGCCGCTCGGCGCGAAGTTCTGGTTCAGCCCCATCGCCCGCAGTTCCTGTCCGGTGATCGCGGCCGCGCGGCCCGCATCGTCGGTGCTGCGGGTGGCGCCGAGCGCCATGTTGCCCGGGAACTGGGTGGCAGGCTCCAGGATCCGGGTGACCTGCCCCTGCTCCTGGTCGGTGGAGATCAGCAGCGGCACCTTCGCGCCGGAGTTGACCGCGGCGTCCTGCAGGCCGTTGGACAGCTCGGCGATCTGCTTGGGGTCGTAGAGGCTGTCGGTCCAGGCGAAGTGGATGATGCCGCCGAGGTGGTACTTCTGCACCACCTGCGCCGGGGTGTCGACGCCGAACTCCGCCTGGTTCTGCGGGTGCGCGGTGTCCGCCGTGCGGCCGTAGGCGTAGGTGACGAACAGCTGCCCGACCTTCTCCTCCAACGTCATCTGCTTGAGCAGCTCGGCGGGCGACTGTGGTTGCTTCGGGGCTGCGGTGCCGCCTGTGGTGGTAAGCGCGGCGGCACCGATGGCGACGGCGCTCAGCGCGATGGCGGCACGGCGCGCTCGGGTCTTCACGTTGGCCTCCCTGCGGCGGGGTAACGCCGGGCGGTAAGTGTTCACCACGAAATCGGTCGATTTCGGAAGTTACTCACACGTTCGGCGCCGGTCAACGCTGCGCACCGGCGTGGGCGCGGACGGTGCCGCGAAGGAGGACGTGGTCGCCGGCCAGAGACAGAGATACGGCGGCGGCCCGTCGATCAGATCGACGGGCCGCCGCCCCTCTGCGCGAGTACTCGGGTTACCAAGCGTGCACTCTTGTCGTAACTTCCGGGCTAGGCGTCCGGCGTCCCGGTACGCAACCCCGTGGAACGACCAGCCTTGTGTGCGGCGACGCGTGGGTGCTCCGGGTCTCGCGCGCGGAGTCTGATCAGGGTGGATGTTACTTCTCCTCCGTAACATCCCTGGCCAACCAGGGTCCGCACCTCCATTTGTAGTCGGTGACGCGCGTCACTGCAAGGGTTCGGATGCGTGCTGTCGGTATGGGTTTCCGGGCGGTGATCACCGCTGGCCGTGCGGTGTCGCGCTGGTGCGCCGTCAGCGGCGGCGGCGCCAAGCGCGCAGGCCCCACCACGCCGCGCCGGCCGCCGCCACCGCGCCCATGCCGACGCCGGCCGCGGTCACCGCGGCGCGGGACGGGGTGGGGATCCGGGCGCGCAGCGACACCGGGTGCTCGAAGGACAGCGTCGGCCAGCTGCGCTGGACGGCTTCCTTGCGCAGCCCGCGGTCGGGGTTGACGACGGTCGGGTGCCCGACGGCCTCCAGCAGCGGCAGATCCGTGATGGAGTCCGAGTACGCGTGGCATTCGGCCAGGTCGTAGCCGTACTCGTCGGAGAGTTCGCGGGCGGCGGTCGCCTTGTTCTCCGCGGAGCAGTAGAACTCGATCTCGCCGGTGTAGCGGCCTTCGACCACGACCATCCGGGTGCCGGACCAGTGCGTGGCGCCGAGCAGCTTGGCGATGGGGGCGACGACTTCTTCGCCCGAGGCCGACAGCACGACGATGTCGTGGCCCTGCTCCTGGTGTTCCGCGATGAGCTGGGTCGCTTCCTTGTAGACCAGCGGATCGACGATGTCGTGCAGCGTTTCCTCGACGATCGCGTTGACCTGCTCGACGTCCCAGCCGGTGCACAGCGACGTGATGTGCGCGCGCATCCGGTCCATCTGATCGGCGTCGGCGCCGGCCAGCATGAACACGAACTGGGCGTAGGCGCTTTTCAGCACGGCCCGCCGGTTGATCAGTCCTTCCTGGAAGAAGGGGCGGCTGAAGGCGAGGGTGCTCGACTTGGCGATGACCGTCTTGTCCAGGTCGAAGAACGCGGCCACCCGGCGTCCGGTGTGGGCCGATGGGTTCGCGGGCTCTGTCACGCCGCACAGCATACGAGCCCGCTTCGGCGAGCTGCGGGCGCGCATTACCGGAGGATTTTTCATTCCCGGCGGTGGCCTTGCACATCGTTTTCCGCAAACGATCCGTTAGTCGCCGCGCTCGTTGTCGCGCCGGCGGTCCGGGATTTCCTAGTTCCGGAGGTCCGGCCGGTGACGGTCTCGGCCGTCGGTGGCGGGTGCGGCCCGTTGCGCGTCGAGAACTCACGCTGTGTGCGGTGTCGCGCGTTGCTTTCGTCTAGTGGGAGTTTTTTCTTGACTCGAATGTCGGCTACCGACCGGTTCGGTGCGCACTGAGAGCAAGAACGTTCGCTCAAATGGACGGGGGGCATTGCGGGGGATCTACGAGCTAGAGTGAGAGGAGTCCGGTGCTACCGGGCAGGTTCAGCTCGACCCCCCGGAGCTGAACTGCAGACGGCCCCCGCCCCTCCCCCCTGGCGGGGGCCGTCCCCTTTTCGGGGCCTCCTCCGCGGGCGAATCCGCGGGAGCTAATGCGAATTCTTTCCGTTTTTCGGATGCGCTGTCGCGCTTTCGGGGTATGGGAGTTATCCACAGGTCCTCGGTTTGTCCACAGATTTGGAAAAGCCGGTTGGCAGCGGCCGATGATCCGGCCACCTTGGTTATCGAGCGCCAATTCGGCGCGCATCCCATTCGATTGCCGGAGGCATCGCCATGACTGCTGCACGCCCGCTGCTCGTCGCGCGGGATTCCGCGCTGGCCGAAGAGGTATCGCGGCTGGCCGCGGCGGTCGGCGGCGAACTCGAGCACGCCGAGAACCCGGCGGCGCCGAGCTGGCGAACCGCGCCCCTGGTGCTGCTCGACGCCGCTGCGGTCGGCGCTGCCGATGGACTGCCGCGAAGACCTGGTGTCGTCGTGCTGTGCCGGGTTCCGACGCCGGATCTCTGGCGTGCCGCGTTCGAGATCGGCGCCGAGCACGTGCTCGAACTGCCCGCTGACGAGGCGGGCCTCATCGAGTTGCTGGCCGATGCCGGCGACGTTCCGGCGCAGGGCGGCCGGGTGCTCGCGGTGTTGGGCGGTTGCGGTGGGGCCGGAGCCTCCGTGCTGGCCACCGCGACGGCGGTGGTCGCCGCGCGCAGCGGAGAACGGTCGCTGCTGGTCGACTGCGATCCGCTCGGCGGCGGGGTGGACCTCGCCGTCGGTTCGGAGGCGGCCGACGGCCTGCGCTGGTCGGGGCTGGCCGTCAACGCCGGCCGACTCGCCGCGAGCGCGCTGCACGGGGCGCTGCCGAAGCGCCGGATCGGCAGCGGCGCGATCACGGTGCTGTCCTGCGACCGCGACGGACCGCCGACCGGGCTGACACCGGAGGCGGTGCGAGCGGTGCTCGGCGCGGGTCGTCGGGCAGGCGACACGGTGGTCTGCGATCTGCCGCGCACCCTGCCGGCTGCGGCCGCGGCCGGGCTGCGCCAGGCCGACCTGGCGGTCGTCGTCGTGCCGGCCGAGGTGCGAGCCTGCGCGGCGGCGGCTCGCGCGGTGGCGAACATCCGGGAACACGCGGCCGGTCCCGTCCGGCTGGTGGTCCGGGGGCCCGCGCCGGGCGGGCTGCGCACGGCGGACGTGGCGCGTGCCGTGGGCGCGGAGGTCCTGACGGTCATGCGGCCGCAGCCGCGCCTGCCGGCCGTCCTGGATCGCGGCGGCCTCGCCGCGGCAGGCCTGGTGCGGCGGGGCCCGGTGGCCCGGGCCGCGCAGGAAGTCCTGAGCGCGCTCAGCCGTTCAGAACCGTCCACAGTGGCTGGTTGACGGCATCTGAGATCGCGGGCGGGTCTGCCTGGAAAACGCGCCGGTCGGGCGGTGCGTGAATCAGCTCTTTTCGGTGCTCCACCAGAACGGAAGTGAGTCGAGTCATGTCCACGAGTCGCGTCCTTGAAATCGATCAGATCGCCGGCGGATCGGCGGAATCGTCCACTGTGGCCGATGCGATCGACGGCGAGTTGCTGGAGCGGGTGCGCAACCGGCTGGTCGGCAGCGGTGCCACGCTGACCTCGGCCGCCGTCGCGTCCGCGGTGCGGGAGGAGTCGGGTGGTCTGGTCGCCGACGCCGACGTGCTGGCCGCGCTTCGCCTGGTGCAGCAGGAATTCCGCGGTGCCGGCGTGCTGGAGCCGTTGCTGCGCGATCCGGCGGTCTCCGACGTGCTCGTCACCGCGCCGAACAAGGTGTGGGTCGACCGGGGCGACGGGCTCCAGCGGGCGGCGGTGCGCTTCGCCGACGAGGACGCGGTGCGCCGCCTCGCGCAGCGGCTCGCGGTGGCCAGCGGCCGGAGGCTGGACGACGCCCAGCCGTGGGTCGACGCCTGGCTGCCGCAGGAGAGCGCGTCCGGGCCGGTTCGGCTGCACGCGGTGCTTCCGCCGGTTGCGGGCGAGGGCACCTGCATCTCGCTGCGCGTGCTGCGCCCGGCAGCGCACGATCTCGACGCGCTGTGCGGTTCCGGTGCTTTCGACGGCCCGACCGCAGCGGTGCTGCGCGAGATTGTCGCCACCAGGCTGGCCTTCCTGGTCGTCGGCGGCACGGCCAGCGGCAAGACGACGTTGCTGGCGGCGATGTTGGGCGAGGTCGTGGATTCCGAGCGCATCGTGTGCGTCGAGGAGGCCGCCGAGCTCTACCCGCGCCATCCGCACGTGGTCCGGCTGCTCACCCGTCCGGCGAACGTCGAGGGAGCCGGGGAGATCCAGGTTCGCGACCTGGTCCGCCAGGCGCTGCGCATGCGGCCGGATCGGCTCGTCGTCGGCGAGGTGCGCGGCGGCGAGGTGCGCGAGCTGCTGGCGGCGCTGAACACCGGCCACGACGGGGGCGGCGGCACGCTGCACGCCAACTCGCCGCAAGAAGTTCCGGCCCGGATGGAGGCACTGGCAGCGCTCGGCGGGCTGCCGCGCGCGGCCCTGCACAGCCAGCTGGCCGCGGCCGTGCAGGTGGTGCTGCACGTTCGCCGGAGCGCTCGGCGCGGCCGGCATCTCGCGGGGATCGGCGTGCTGCGGCGGAACGGTGACCTGGTCGAGGTGCTCCCGGCCTGGCAGGCCGACAGCGGTTGGGGGCCGGGCAAGGACGAGTTGGCGGCGCTGCTGGCCGCGCGGGGAGGTGCGTTGCCGTGCTGATCCACGCGCTGGTCGTGCTTGCCGCGGCCGTCCTGTGCTGGCCGGAGATCAGGGCCCGCGACCGGCTCCTCGCCGCGCCGGTGCGTGTTGCCGGGCGCTCGTTCCGCGGCGCCGCGCGACTGCTCGCGATTCCAGCGGTCGCCGTCGCGGGCTGGGGCTTCGCCGGCCCGGCCGGTTCGTGCGCGGGTGTTGCGCTGTCGCTGCTCGGCGCGAAGTACTGGCGATCGCAGCGGGACTGGCGACATCGACTGGATCGGGCCGATGAGCTGACCGCGGGGCTGCGGCTGCTGGTGGCACAGCTGCGCGCTGGTGCCCACCCGGCCGCTGCGGCCGAGGGCGCGGCCGCGGAGGCCGGTCCGACGGTAGCCGGGATGTTTCAGGACATGGCGACCGCGGTTCGGCTCGGCGGCGACGTCGCAACGGTTCTCGAAGCGCACGACGGGATCGCCGAGCTGCGTGAACCGCAGGGGCGGATGGCCAGGGCCTGGGCACTGGCGGAGCGGCACGGCGTGGCACTGGCCGACTTGCTCGATGCGGTGCGCCGCGACGTCGAGCGGCGGACGGCGTTCCGGCGGGACGTCGAGGCGAAGATGGCCGGCCCGCGGTCGACCGCCGCCGTGCTCACCGGGCTGCCGGTCTTCGGGTTGCTGTTCGGCGAAGCCGTCGGGGCGGGGCCGATCACCGTCCTGACCGGCGGGCTGCTCGGGCAACTGCTCCTGCTGGTCGGCGTGGCCCTGCTGTGCGCCGGGGTCGGCTGGACGTTGCGCCTGACCAGGGCGGTGGTGCGGCCGTGATCGAACTGCTGCTCGCGGCCGCGGCTCTGCTGCTCGTCCCGACGAGCTCGGCAAGAGCGAGGCTTCGGGCGCTCGGCCCGCGCTCGCTGACCCGTGGGCGTCCGAGGCAGTCCATTGTGGTCTGGGCGTTGCCGCTGGCGGTCGGGGCTGGCGCCGTGCAGGTGCTGGGCCCGGTCGGCGGGATCTCGATGGGGCTGGCCGCCGCCTTCGCCGTGCGCCGGTGGTCGGCGCTCGCGGACCGGCGCCGCGACCGGATGGATCCGCTTGCGCTGGCCGCCGGCTGGGACCTGCTGGCCGCCGGGATGCGCGCTGGTCTGCCGGTGCCGGTGATCGTGCGGGCGGTGGCCGACGAACTCACCGGGGCGGCGCACCGAACGCTGCGCGAGGTCGCCGACCACCTCGCGCTGGGTGCGGATGCCGCAACCGGCTGGGAACCGGCACTGCGGAACCCGGATACCGCGGAACTTGCACGGGCGGCCCGGCGAACCGCCCGCACCGGCAGCGCGCTAGCAGACGTGGCGGGAGAAATCGCAACCCACGCGCGAGCCGCGGTTGCCGAGCAAGCAGAAGCGCGTGCGCAGCGAGCAACGGTGTGGATTTCGGCGCCCCTGGGCCTGTGCTTCCTGCCCGCGTTCCTGTGCCTAGGTGTGCTGCCCGTGGTGCTCGGCATGATGCACCGCCTCGCGGTGCCCTTGTAAATCCATTGTGGATCCGAATTGGAGGTTGATCGAGATGAGTGCCCGGTCGAACCGGTGGACGGCGACGCGCCGGCTGCGCGCCTTGCTGCGCGGAGACGGCGGCATGAGCACCGCCGAATACGCGATGGGAACCGTCGCCGCGGTGGCGTTCGCCTCGCTGCTGTACGACGTCGTGACCGGAAATTCGGTCAAGGACGCGCTCGCCGGGCTCATCGCCCGCGGGCTCGAGGGCGGCGATACCTGATGGCCGTGCGGGTGGTTCCGGCGTCGCCCGGCGCCGGAACGGCCTGCCGCGATGCCGGGGCGGTCACGGTCGAGGCGGCATTGGGCATCTGCTCGGTGATCGCGGTGTTCGCGCTGATCCTGACCGGGATCGGCGCGCTGATCGGCCAGCTCCGCTGCACCGATGCGGCGATCGAAGCCGCGCGGCTGGTGGCACGCGGCGACCGGCCCCGCGCGGACGAGGCGGTCGGCCGCATCGCGCCGGGCGGCGCGTCGCTTTCGGTGCGGGTCGAAGGCGATCAGGTCAGCACCGAGGTGAGCGCCCCGCTGCCCGGCGAGTTCCTGCCCGGTCGCTGGCTGAGCGCGCATGCGGTGGCGGTGCTAGAACCGGGAGTGGTGCGATGAGCGGTGACAGGGGAACCGCTACCGTGCTTTCGGCGGTGCTCTCGATGGCGCTGGTCGTCCTGCTGTGCTTCATCCTGCAGCTGGGTGCGGTCACCGTCGCCCGTCACCGGGCCGAAGGGGCGGCGGATCTCGCCGCGCTGGCCGCCGCGGCTTACGCGCCGCACGGGCAGCAGATCGCGTGTGATCGGGCGAACCGGGTCGCACGCGGGATGCGAGCCGAGCTCGCGGAGTGCCGGATGGACGGCTGGGACGCTCTCGTGACGGTGCGAGCCGATCTTCCCGCGTTCGTTCCGGGTGGGCGAAAGGCCAGCGCACGGGCGCGTGCCGGGCCGGAAGGCGGCTGAACGGCGGCCGATCGGTCTGGCCGCGACGAACGGTCGACGAGCGGTCGGGTGGCCCGGCGATCACCCTCCCGAACGGTCGTTCTGGTGCCGTTCAACAGGATGATCTTTCGGTGCACGTGTTCCGGGCGGGAGCGTTCGTCGCGGCTTAGCTACCGGTCGTCGACTGGGGGTGTACTCGCCCGGTTCGGATGACGTTGATTAGTGGTGTGAGCGCAAGACCCAAGGTTCACGACAACGAGGTCGAGAATCAGGCGGCTGCCGAAGGTTCTGCCGGAGGCACCCCCCGAGTCGCCGGTCCGGCGCCCACTGTGGAACAAGGAGGCGGAGCAAATGCAACGGTCAGCGGACAGGTGGGAAAGCGCCTTCCGCGGCATCCCGGCCCATCCGGCCGGGTTGACCAGCAGCCGGATCGAACTTCGCGTGCAGGCAATCGGATTCGCCTCGCGCGGTTGGCCGGTGCTACCCGGAACCTACCCCGAAGGAGACGGCTGGACCGGCCGTCGCGGACGCCAGGAGACCGGCCTGCGGCCGGTGTACCGGGACTGGCAGGACCGTCTCGGAACCAGCCCGGATGACGTCACGTCCTGGTGGACCGAGCGACCCTACGGCCTGCTGGTCGCCACCGGAACCACGGTCGACGCCATCGAGGTCGACTCGAACCTCGGCCACCGGGCCGCGTCGGTGCTGCGCGCACTCGGCTTCCCGGTGCCGATCGTGGCCACCCCGGACGGTCGCTGGTACTTCCTGATGTCCGGCGGCGGCGAGCTCTACCCCGAACTGGCCGAGCACGGCGGAATCCGCTTGCACGGCAACGGAAGTTGGGTGCCGATGCCCCCGACGGCCTACCCTGGCGGTGCGGTGCACTGGCGGGTCAAGCCGGAGGTGTGCGCCTGGCAGCTGCCCACCCCGGACTTCGTGCAGGACGCGCTCTGCACGGGTCTCGAGATCCTTGACGACAGCAACCCAGAGAACGTGGCGGAACTTCTCGCAGCGGGCAGGTGACCACCTGCCGGCCGCGCTGGCGTCGACCGGATCGGCATCCGCGCCCCGGGCTCCCCGACACGACCGAACGCGTCTCCTCCGAGCACGCACCAGCCCTTCGTGCTCAGCTCTCTTGTGGACGGTCGTGCAGCCCAGTCGATCCGCCGGCGCCGCCCCCGAGCGCGGCCGACACCGCATCGAGAACAGCCACCGCCCCCGCCTTGTCCAGCGGCTCGTTGCCGTTCCCGCACTTCGGCGACTGGACGCAGGACGGGCATCCAGCCGGGCAGTCGCAGGAAGCGATCGCTTCCCGCGTCGCGGCCAACCATGGGACCAATGCGGCATGACCGCGATCGGCGAATCCGGCCCCTCCCGGATGACCGTCGTGCACGAACACCGTTGCCTCCCCGGTGTCGGCGTGCAGCGCGGTGGAAACCCCGCCGATGTCCCATCGATCGCAGGTCGCGAACAGCGGTAGCAGGCCGATCGCCGCGTGCTCGGCGGCATGCAGCGCGCCGGGGATGCGCGCCGGATCCAGCCCGGCGCCCCCCGGCGCGCTGCCCACCAGCAGCTCGTCGCCGACCGTGTACCAGACCGCCCTGGTCAGCAGGGTCTGCGCGGGGAGGTCCAGCGGAACCTGGTCCAGCACCGCCCCGGAGGGGCGTTTCCGCAGGTAGCCGACGACCTGCGAGGTTACCTCCACCTCGCCGAGGCAGACCGTGACACCGCGACCGGTGTCGTGGCGCTCGATGGTCCGCAGCACCGAGATGTCCACCACGTTGCGCGGCGAGGTCGTCCAATCGGGACTCTCCTGGTGCACCAGCGCGATCCCGGTCTCCAGGTCCAGCTCGTCCACCACGAACGATTCGCCGCGGTGCAGGTAGACCGCGCCCGGGTGCACCGTCGCGCAGGCCGAGTCCGGATCCACGGTGCCGAGCATGCGTCCGGATTCGCCTTCCACGACGGCGATCGGATGCCCGCCGGCGCCACGCAGCTCGACGTTCCGATGTGGACGCTCGCGGGAGGTCCAGAACCAGCCGTGCGGGCGCTTGCGCAGCACCCCGTCCGCCGTGAGTGCCTGCACGGCCCGCCGCGCCGGTTCGCCGCCGAAGACGTCGAAGGAGTCCTCGTCGAGCGGCAGCTCGGCCGCGGCGCAGGCCAGGTGCGGTTCCAGCACGTACGGGTTGGTCGGGTCGAGCACCGTCGCCTCGACCGGCCGGTCGAGCATGGCGGGCGGGTGGTTCACCAGGTAGGTGTCCAGCGGATCGTCCCGCGCGACGAAGACGACCAAGGCGCCGTCGCCGTCCCGCCCGGCGCGCCCGGCCTGCTGCCAGAAGGACGCGAGGGTGCCGGGATACCCGGCGACCACGACGGCGTCGAGCCCGGAGATGTCGACGCCGAGTTCCAGCGCGTTGGTGGTGGCGACTGCGCGGAGCTCGCCCGAGAGCAGGGAGCGCTCCAGCTCGCGGCGATCCTCGGGCAGGTAGCCGCCACGGTAGGCGGCCACCTTCGAGGCGAGCGATTGATCCACATCGGACAGTGCACGCTGCGCGGACAGCGCCGCCAGCTCCACGCCGCGCCGAGAGCGGATGAACGCCAACGTCCTGGCGTCCTCGATGACCAGCTCGGTCATGATGCGCGCCGCCTCGGTGCCGGCCGCCCGGCGCACCGGGGCGCCGTTCTCGCCGATGATCTCTTCGAGCAGCGGCGGTTCCCAGAACGCGATAGTCCGGGCTCCGCGCGGCGAACCGTCGTCGGTAACGGCGCGGCACGAGACGCCGGTCAGGCGCTCGGCCAGCGATGCCGGGTCGGACACGGTGGCCGAGGCGAGCACGAAGACCGGGTTCGCGCCGTAGTGCTGCGCGACGCGGCGCAGGCGGCGCAGCAGCAGCGCGACGTGCGAGCCGAATACGCCGCGATAGGTGTGGCACTCGTCGACCACGATGTGGCTGAGCCGCCGGAAGAAGCGCGCCCAGCGGCCGTGCGCGGGCAGCACGCCGTAATGCAGCATGTCCGGGTTGGTGAAGATCCACCGGCCGTGCGCGCGCACCCAGTCCCGCTCGACCTGCGGGGTGTCGCCGTCGTAGCTCGCCGCCCGGACCTCCGCCATGCCGAGCTCGCCGATGGTGCGTAGCTGATCGGCGCCGAGCGCCTTCGTGGGGGCGAGGTACAGCGCGGTCGCCCGGTCGTCGTCGAGCAGCCGCGAGAGCACCGGCAGCTGGTAGACCAGCGATTTCCCGGAGGCGGTGCCGGTTGCGACGACCACGTGCTCGCCTGCGCGGACCGCCTCCGCTCCCTCGATCTGGTGCACCCACGGCTCTCGCGCGCCGCGCTCGCGGAACGCGTCCACCAGCCGCGGCGGGACCCACTCCGGCCAGTCGGCGGTCCGGGCCGGGCGGGTGGGCAGGTGCTCGACGTGGCGCACCGGTGTTTCGTCGGCAGGTATGCCGGCTACCGCGCGGTCGAGTAACCGCCGCCCCTTGTCCTGGTCCGCTGCGCGCACGCTAGCGAGCCTCGCACAGCACCGATCGCGCACCGCGCACGCGTTCCCGGTTTCCGCATCCGTGTCGGTATCGCTCGATCGGATGGTTCTGGCTACGAGTCGGGGCGGTAGCGCTGACGCCGGCGTCGATCCGGTGGACTGTCGGAGTCGTGTCCAATACCTCATGTAACCCGTTTGGGCCAAATCAACCTTTGCCCAATTGGGTGATCAAGTACCTATCTTAATCGATTAACTGGTAACGGAATCCCACGTCGGGACGAGGTGCGTATCACACCGTGAGGTAAGCCACTTGTGGCCTGAATAGACTCCCGAGCCACGACGTCGCCACGGACGGCCAGCGACCGATCACCGGCCGTACCGGGCGGGGCCGCCTACCGCGCACCGGAGCCCGGTCGAACATTGCGGAGCTCCGGTGCTGAACCGAGCACAACCCAGGAGGACGGATGTCCCTGCTCACCCCGGTCCAGCACGGCTGGGCCCAGGGCGCTGCACCACGGAGCTCGCATACCCGGATGGACCTCGCCCAACAAGCCACCGGTATCGAACTCGGCGGCGCCGACTACGTCGTCGTCGGCGCGGTGATGGTGATCGCCCTGGCCGCCCTGGCCTTCGGCTACGTCCTGATCAAGGAGGTGCTGTCCGCCGGCCAAGGCACGGCCAAGATGCAGGACATCGCCAAGGGCGTGCAGGAAGGCGCCTCGGCCTACCTGAGCCGGCAGTTCCGCACCCTGGCGATCTTCGCCGTGATCGTGTTCCTGGTGCTGTTCGCGCTGCCCTCGGAGAGCACAGGCGAGACGATCGGGCGATCGATCTTCTTCCTGTTCGGTGCAGCCTTCTCGGCCACCATCGGCTACCTCGGCATGTGGCTGTCCACTCGCGCGAACGTCCGCGTCGCGGCGGCCGCCCGCGAGGCCGGTGAGGGGCGCGAGAAGGCGATGCGGGTCGCGTTCCGCACCGGCGGCGTTGTCGGCATGATCACCGTCGGCCTCGGCCTGTTCGGCGCCGCGCTGGTGGTGCTGGTCTACGCCGGCGGCGCCCCGCGCGTGCTGGAGGGATTCGGCTTCGGCGCGGCCCTGCTGGCGATGTTCATGCGGGTCGGCGGCGGCATCTTCACCAAGGCCGCCGACGTGGGCGCCGACCTGGTCGGCAAGGTCGAGCAGAACATCCCGGAGGACGACCCGCGCAACGCCGCCACGATCGCCGACAACGTCGGCGACAACGTCGGTGACTGCGCCGGCATGGCGGCCGACCTGTTCGAGTCCTACGCGGTCACCCTGGTCGCCTCGCTGATCCTGGGCACCGCCGCGTTCGGCCTGCACGGCCTGCTGTTCCCGCTGATCGTGCCCGCGCTGGGCGTGATCACCGCGGTGATCGGCGTCTACATCACCAAGGCCCGTGCCGGCGAGAACGCGCTGACCGCGATCAACCGGTCGTTCTACATCTCGGCCGGGATCAGCGCGGTGCTCTGCGCGATCGCCGCGCTGCTGTACCTGCCGAGCTCCTTCGGCGAGCTCACCGGCGTCTCCGAGGGCATCCGCGCCACCAGTGGCAACCCGGCGGTGATCGCGCTGGTCGCGGTGATCATCGGCATCCTGCTCGCGGTGGTCATCCTCAAGCTCACCGGCTACTTCACCGCCACCGAGCACCGGCCGGTGCGCGACGTCGGCAAGTCGTCGCTGACCGGCGCGGCCACCGTGATCCTCTCCGGCCTGTCGGTGGGCTTCGAGTCCGCCGTGTACACCGCGCTGATCATCGGCGCGGCGGTGTTCGGCGCGTTCCTGCTGTCCGGTTCGCTGCCGGTGGCGCTGTTCGCCATCGCGCTGGCCGGCTGCGGCCTGCTGACCACCGTCGGCGTGATCGTCGCGATGGACACCTTCGGCCCGGTCAGCGACAACGCCCAGGGCATCGCCGAGATGTCCGGCGACGTCGAGGGCGAGGGCGCGAAGATCCTCACCGAGCTGGACGCCGTCGGCAACACCACCAAGGCGATCACCAAGGGCATCGCGATCGCGACGGCGGTGCTGGCCGCGACCGCGCTGTTCGGGTCCTACACGGACGCCATCGGCGTTGCGCTGGCCGATGTGGCCGGACAGCTCAGCGTCTCCGAGTTCTTCGTCTACGCACCGAACGTGCTGGTGGGCGTGATCATCGGGGCGGCTGTGGTGTTCCTGTTCACCGGGCTGGCGATCAACGCGGTATCCCGCGCCGCCGGGGCCGTGGTCTACGAGGTGCGCCGGCAGTTCAAGGAAAAGCCGGGGATCATGGACGGCTCGGAGCGTCCCGAGTACGGCCGGGTCGTCGACATCTGCACCCGCGACTCGCTGCGCGAGCTGACCACGCCCGGTCTGCTCGCGGTGCTGGCGCCGATCGCGGTCGGCTTCGGCTTGGGCGTCGGCCCGTTGGCCGGCTACCTCGCCGGTGCGATCGCGACGGGCACCCTGATGGCGATCTTCCTGGCCAACTCCGGTGGTGCCTGGGACAACTCGAAGAAGCTGGTCGAGGACGGCTACCACGGTGGCAAGGGGTCCGAGGCGCACGGCGCCACGGTCATCGGCGACACCGTCGGCGACCCGTTCAAGGACACCGCCGGCCCGGCGATCAACCCGCTGCTGAAGGTGATGAACCTGGTGTCGCTGCTGATCGCACCGGCCGTGGTGACCTTCTCGGTCGGCGACACCGCGTCGCCTGTGGTGCGGATCTCCATCGCGGTCGTCGCGGCCGTGGTGATCGTCGCGGCGGTGGTGATCTCCAAGCGCCGTTCCACGTCGATCGCGGAGTCATCCCCGTCGGACGACAAGGCGGTCAACGGCGCGGCCTGACGCGTCAGCGGTGAAGCGAACGGACTGTTCGCCTCTTCTATCGAGGCGAACAGTCCGTTCGCCTCGATAGCGAGAATGGCGCGAATCTGGAAGGGCGCTGTCCCGGAGCGGGGCGGCGCCCTTTTCGTGCGCTGGGGTTTCGGCGGGCGGGCGACCCCGCCTTGCGGCGCGCGGTGGGCGGTGCGGGAGAGTCTGGCGGCACGCCGAAGGCAACTCCGATCTCTGCGAGGAGTGCGCATGAAGATCCGTTCGACGTCCATCGCGGTGCTGGCGGCCGTCCCGCTGGCGCTAGCCGGGTGCGCGGGAGGCCCGGCTCAGGCCCCGGCTCCCGCTCCGCCGCCGAAGGCCGCCGCCCCGAGTCCGGAGGGAGTCGCGTGGACGGGCCGGATGTGCGGGCTGGTGGGTGACTTCTCCGCCTCCCAGCAGCAGCTGCCGGGTGTGGACAAGACGAACACGGCGACGGTCAAGAAGTCGGTGACCGAACGCATCGACTCGGCGGTGCGCTCCGCCGACGACACCATCAACGGGCTGCGGGGCCTGGGGCCGTCGCCGATCGCGGGCGCGGACTCCGTCAACGACGGCTTCCAGCAGGGCTTCACGCAGGTCCGCGATCTGCTGACGTCGGCAGCCGAGAAGGCGAAGCAGATCGATCCGACCAACGAGCAGCGATTCCAGGAGGGCATGGCCGCGATGCAGCAGGAGCTGCAGAAGGGCCAGCAGCTGGACCTCCAGGACGAGCTGGCGGCGCTGGACAAGAACGAGGAGCTCAAGGCCGCCGCGCAGCAGGCGCCGGAGTGCAAGCAATTCTTCACCTCGCCCCAACAACCGCAGCCCCCGCGCTGACCCGCCGAGGGTTTCCGCTGGTCACGGGCCGTGAGTGTTTTGGGTCGCTATAGGGCCTGTTTCCAAACTCGTCCTGCGTGGCGGTGCGGGTGGCGGCCCCCCTGCGGGAGTCACCGCGGTCTTCTCGCTGTGGGATCCCCGACATCATGAATGCCAATTCACTACGTCGGGGCTGTCCTCGCTGGGAGAACCCCGGGGGGGTGGGCACCGTGAACCCGCGGCGGTGCGGGTTGCGTGGGTGGGCTAAGCGGCTGCGCCGCTTCAAAGACAAAACGCCCGCGTTACCGCATCCGCACGTCACCACATCCAAAACAGCCTCTACAGCAGCCCAAAACACTCACGGCCCCGGACCTGCGCAGGTTTCCGATCCCGGTGACGCAAACGGGTGGATGTGCTGGCCAAGGTCGAACTGTTGTTCTATCATGCGGGCCGTGGACCAGCTGTCCTTCTACTCGGCCGAGGCGCGGCAGCCCGACGTCGCCGACCTCGCGGGCATGCTGTGCGGCCCGGGGCAGGCGGTCGGCTTCGGCCGCGGCACCGCGGCCCGGCTGTCCGTGGTGGTCGACGCCGAATGGCGCGCCCGCTCCCTGGTCGCGGCCTGCGCCGAACGCGGCGTGGAAGCCGAGCTCGGCCGCTCCGACGAAGGCCGCCCGCTGATTCGCACCGCGTTCCGCGCCGACCTCACCGGCCTCGCCGCGCGCTGGCTGCGCGGCGCCGTGAAGTCGGTCCCGCCGGACTTCGTCCCGGACGGCGCCGCCCTCCGGCTCTGGGCGCTGACCGCCGGCTCCGCCGAGCCCACCGGCTACCGCCTCGGGCTCGATCCGCACGCGCCCGACACGCACGCGCCGCTGGTCGCGGCGCTGCGCGGCTGCGGCCTCCCGGCGAAACCGGTCGGCCCGCGCGCCGGTGGTCCGGCGCTTCGCGTCGCCGGTCGTCGCGGCCTCGCCCGCCTCGCGGAGCTCGTCGGACCAACGCCCGATGGTGCGATCGAGCGAACGTGGCCGTTGGTGTCCTGACGGGTTTGACGCACATCACGCGAGGTCACGCAACGGAACACGACAGTCACCCGATACGTTCGTACAAGAAGACGTTGACGAGTCTCAGCGTGTTATGTGCAACCCTGTGCCTTCCCGGCGCGCTGCGAACCAGCGCATAAGGGGCACACTGAGGAACTTGTCGGGTAGCACCGGGTGCAACGGAAGCCTCCGGAAGAAGAGAGCAGGTAAGCGTGGCTGGGTCGACACGGACGAAGAAGGCCGGCGGTACCGGCCGGGCTTCGGGGTCCCCCAACGGGGCTGGCTCCGCGGGTCGGCGCTTGGTGATCGT
This sequence comes from Saccharopolyspora sp. NPDC050389, assembly GCF_040655595.1. NCBI lineage: Bacteria > Bacillati > Actinomycetota > Actinomycetes > Pseudonocardiales > Pseudonocardiaceae > Saccharopolyspora > Saccharopolyspora sp. NPDC050389. The sequence continues at coordinate 161,252 of NZ_JBFAKG010000006.1, read as the reverse complement.
CGAGTCGCCTGCGAAGGCGAAGAAGATCGCCTCCTACCTGGGCTCGAACTTCATCGTCGAGTCTTCTCGTGGGCACATCCGGGACCTGCCGAAGAACGCCAAGGACGTGCCGGAGAAGTACAAGGGGCAGGCGTGGGCCCGGCTGGGCGTCGACGTCGACAACGACTTCGAGCCGCTGTACCTGGTGAGTTCGGACAAGAAGGCGACGGTCACCGAGCTCAAGGACGCGCTCAAGCAGGTCGACGAGCTCTACCTCGCGACGGACGGTGACCGCGAGGGCGAGGCGATCGCCTGGCACCTGCTGGAGACGCTGAAGCCGAAGGTGCCGGTGCGCCGGATGGTGTTCCACGAGATCACCGAGTCGGCGATCCAGGCGGCCGCCGCGAACCCGCGCGACCTGGACCAAGACCTGGTGGACGCGCAGGAGACCCGCCGCATCCTGGACCGGCTGTACGGCTATGAGGTCAGCCCGGTGCTGTGGAAGAAGGTCATGCCGAAGCTGTCGGCGGGCCGCGTGCAGTCGGTGGCGACCCGGATCGTGGTCGAGCGGGAGCGCGAGCGGATCAGGTTCGTCCCGGCCGAGTACTGGGACATCTCCGCGACGATGGACGCCGGCGCGGACGCCTCGCCGCGTCGCTTCGGCGCCCGCCTGGTCAACGTGGACGGCGCGAAGCTGGCCACCGGGCGCGACTTCGGCCCGGACGGGCGGCTGAAGAACGCCGACACGCGGGTGCTGACCGAGCAGGAGGCGCGCAGCCTCGCCGCGGCGCTCGCCGACGCGCAGCTGCACGTCTCCAGCGTCGAGGAGAAGCCGTACACGCGGAAGCCGTACGCGCCGTTCATGACCTCCACGCTGCAGCAGGAGGCCAGCCGCAAGCTGCGGTTCTCGGCCGACCGCACGATGCGCACGGCGCAGCGGTTGTACGAGAACGGTTACATCACCTACATGCGTACCGACTCGACGACGCTGTCCGAGACGGCGATCAACGCGGCGCGCAACCAGGCCCGGGACCTCTACGGCGACCAGTACCTGTCGCCGCAGCCGCGGCAGTACACCCGCAAGGTCAAGAACGCCCAGGAGGCGCACGAGGCGATCCGCCCGGCGGGTGAGAGCTTCCGCACTCCGGGCGAGGTCGCGGGCGAGCTGCGCAGCGACGTCGACGGCTACAAGCTCTACGAGCTGATCTGGCAGCGCACCATCGCCTCCCAGATGGCCGACGCGAAGGGCACCACGCTGTCGGTGCGCATCACCGGCACCGCCACCAGCGGCGAGGAGTGCACCTTCGCCGCGTCCGGCCGCACGATCACCTTCGCCGGGTTCCTGAAGGCCTACGTCGAGGCGGTCGACTCGGAGGCCGGTGGGGTCGCCGACGACGCCGAGTCGCGGCTGCCGCAGCTGGTGCAGGACCAGGCGATCACCGCGCCGGAGCTGTCGCCGGACGGGCACACCACCAACCCGCCGCCGCGCTTCACCGAGGCCAGCCTCGTGAAGACGATGGAAGAGCTGGGCATCGGGCGCCCGTCGACCTACGCGTCGATCATCAGCACCGTGCAGGAGCGCGGCTACGTGTGGAAGAAGGGCTCCGCGCTCGTTCCGTCGTGGATCGCCTTCGCCGTGGTCGGGCTGCTGGAGAAGCACTTCGGCCGGCTGGTGGACTACGACTTCACGGCCGCGCTGGAAGACGAGCTGGACCGCATCGCCGAGGGGCGTGAGGAGCGCACCAGCTGGCTGTCCGGTTTCTACTTCGGCGGTGACGTGGGCCCGGAGGGCTCCATCGGTCGCGCCGGCGGGCTGAAGAAGCTGGTCGGTTCCGGGGTCGAGGAGATCGACCCGCGGGAGATCAACTCCATCCCGATGTTCAACGACGACGAGGACCGCACCGTCTACGTGCGAGTCGGCCGCTACGGCCCGTACCTGGAGCGGACGCTGGCCGACGGTTCGTCGCAGCGCGCGAACCTGCCGGACGACCTGCCGCCGGACGAGCTCACCGTGGAGATCGCGGAGAAGCTGTTCGCCACTCCGATGGAGGGCCGCAGCCTCGGCACCGACCCGGAGTCCGGGCACGAGGTGGTCGCCAAGGAGGGCCGGTTCGGGCCGTACGTCACCGAGGTCCTGCCCGAGGGCAACAAGAACAAGCCGCGCACCGGCAGCCTGTTCAAGCAGATGTCGCTGGACACCGTGTCGCTCGACGACGCGCTGAAGCTGCTGTCGCTGCCGCGCGTGGTGGGCAAGGACCCGGAGTCCGACAACGAGATCACCGCGCAGAACGGCCGCTACGGCCCGTACCTGAAGAAGGGCACCGACTCGCGGTCGCTGGAGACCGAGGACCAGATCTTCTCGATCACGCTGGAAGAGGCGCTCAAGATCTACGAGCAGCCGAAGCAGCGCGGTCGGCGGGCGGCCGCGGCGCCGCTGCGGGAGCTCGGCGATGAGCCGGACACCGGCAAGCCGCTGGTGATCAAGGACGGCCGCTTCGGTCCGTACGTCACCGACGGCGAGACCAACGCCTCGCTGCGCAAGGGCGACGACGTCGAGTCGTTGACCATGGATCGCGCGGTGGAGCTGCTCGCGGAGCGGCGGGCCAAGGCGCCGGCGAAGAAGAAGGCGCCCGCGAAGAAGGCCCCGGCCAAGAAGACCGCTGCGAAGTCGACGGCGTCCAAGACGACGGCGTCCAAGACGACCGCGTCCAAGTCGACGGCGTCCAAGACGACCGCCGCGAAGACGACGGCTGCGAAGAAGCGGGCGAGTTCCACTTCGAAGTCCTCCTGATCCTGGTGTTCCGCCGCCCCGAGGCGGAGACTTCCGGTTATCGGAAGCCTCGGGGAGGCGGACATGCGGGATGCCTTGCACGGTCACGACGGCACGCAGCCGTTGCCGCCTTTGCCATTTCGTCCGGATGCCCTGTTCGGCACGTTCGCCGTGCCGCAGCAGCGGACCGCACCGCCGGAGCCCTGGAGGCCGCCGAGCACGGCGGAGGACGCGCGCAGGCCGATTCGGCGTCGCCGCGCTCCGGCAACCAGTCCTCAGCCGCCTCGTCTTGCGCCGCCGCAGGAGAAGCCGCGCCGCACCGCCGGGGCGATCGTGGGCTTCCTGATCGCGTTGGCCGTCGCGGTGCTCGTGGCCTTGGCGGTGCTTCGCCGGGTGCTCGAAGGGTTCTCCGGTTGACCGCAGGCCGGTCGGTGCCGCCCCGTACAGTCTGGGTGTTCGCGAAGTACTGGAGGCGACGTGATGCAAACCGACGCTCCGGACGTGCCCGGCACCGGGGTGTGGGCGGAGGTCGTCGGGCAGCCCGACGCGGTGCGGACGCTCTACACCGCCGTGCGCGCTGCTCATCGCCAGGTGCGGGGCGAGCCGGTTCCGCCGGGTTCGATGACGCACGCGTGGCTGTTCACTGGGCCGCCCGGTTCGGGTCGGTCGATCGCGGCCCGCGCCTTCGCCGCGGGTTTGGAGTGCGTCGATCCCGAGCAGCCGGGCTGCGGGCACTGCCCGGCGTGCCGGACGGTGCTGCACGGCACGCACGCCGACGTGCGCCTGGTGGCGCCGGAAGGCCTGTCGATCTCGGTCGCGGAGATGCGGGCTCTCGTACAAGCCGCGGCGCGCCGCCCGACCACCGGCCAGTGGCGCATCGTGCTGATCGAAGACTCCGACCGGCTCACGGAAGGCGCGGCGAACGCGCTGCTCAAGGCGGTGGAGGAGCCGCCGCCGAGGACCGTGTTCCTGCTGTGCGCGCCGTCTGATCACCCGGAGGACGTGTCCGTCACGATCCGTTCCCGGTGCCGTGTCGTGCAGTTGCGCACGCCGTTGTCCGACGCGATCGCAGAGGTGCTGCACGAGCGCGACGGCGTGGACGCGGAGCTCGCGCAGTGGGCGGCGTCGGTGTGCGGCGGGCACATCGGCCGGGCGCGGCGGCTGGCGACCGACGAGGAGGCGCGGGAGCGGCGCGAGTCGGTGTTGCGGATTCCGGTGGGGCTGCGCCGGTTCTCGGACGTGTTCACGGCGGCCACTGGGCTGGTGAAGCTGGCCGAGACGGAAGCAGTCACCGCGAACGAGGACCGCAACGAGGCCGAGAAGGAAGAGCTGAAGACCGCGATGGGCGCGGGCGGCACCGGCAAGGGCACGGCGTCGGCTACGCGCGGCGCGAACGCGGCGCTGAAAGAGCTGGAGAAGCGCCAGAAATCCCGCGCCACCCGTTCCCAGCGCGACGCACTGGACCTGGCGCTGGTCGACCTGGCGGGCTTCTACCGGGACGTGCTGGTGATGCGGGCCAGCTCGACGGCGCCGCTGAACCACCCGGATTTCGAGCGCTCGGTGGCGAAGGCGGCGGCGGAGTGGACGTCGGAATCGGCGCTGCGCCGCCTCGACGCGGTCCTGGGTTGCCGGCTCGCGCTGACGCAGAACGTGAAGCCCATCATCGCGGTGGAGGCCATGCTCGCCACCCTCTACACCGGCTGACTCCACGGTGCTCTGATCATCAGGGCAGCGGGATGTTGACGAGGCCGAGACCGAATCCCCCAGAGCGGCCACGCACCCGGGGAAACCTCGAACCGTGAAAATTCGGTGGCCCGGAAGTCGTTGCCGTTCCGGCGGATCGCAGTGCCGTGGCCGTCACGACCAGTACCGGAACGTGGACACCGCCAGCAGGAGCAGGAACAGGATTCCCAGGAGCACCAGGCATCCGACCCCGTCGGTCTTCTTCTCGCGGAGCTCGACGCGGCCGCCGGGTGGAGTGCCCGGATGACGGCGCGTGTAGTGCTCGATCTGCTCCTCGGCACCAGCCGACTCGGTGAGCCACGGCGTCCGGTGGTCGCACTCCCCGCACGAGTACCGGTAGTTGTCGTCGGCCATGCCGTTTTCCTTCTCGGCGTGTGGTGCCGAACCCTGGTCGGCCGGGCGAACCTCCTGTCGCCCGACCGACCAGCCCCCGGTTTGCCGCAGATCAGGGGTGCTGAAGGCGCTGCATGATCAGCGAGACGTAGTGGTCCATGTCCTTCTGCAGGCACGGCAGCGAGGCGTGCTTCCCGGTGCAGCCCGGCGCCCACGTGCTGCCGTCGCCGTAATCCGCGAAGTAGTGCGGGATGCCGGCGGCGTTCAGGTTGGCCGCGGTCACCAGGTTGGTGTCCCTGGCCACGCTCTCGACGATGGCCTGGGGCGGGTTGACGGCCAGATCGCCGCCGTTGCCGGTGTACATGGCCACGCCCATGCCGCGCAGCGACTCGACGTGCTGGGCGGGGCTCTGCGCGTTCCACTCCCCGTCGTGGGGCCAGACCGGCGAGCCGAAGATCGAATCGACCGCGACGGTCGGCGTGCCGGATTCCGGCAGCAGCTCGGTGCCGATCACCGCCGCGCGCTGCGCCTGGTTGAGCAGGTCGAGGCCGCCGGAGAAGCTGCCGACGTAGCTGAACAGCTCCGGTCGGGGCTCGGCGTAGTGGAACGCCCCGAAACCGCCCATCGAGTGGCCGACGATGGCCCGGCCTTCCCTGGCGGGGATGGTCCGCAGGTTGGCGTCGATCAGCGGGATGACCTGGCCGAGGTGGAAGTTCTCCCAGTTCTGCGGGCCCAGCCCGCCGGGGTTCACCCAGTTCGAGTACCAGCTGCGAACCCCGTTGGGGTGCACCGTGATCAGCGGTGCGTCTTTGGTCGCCTGCTCGGTGATCTGCTGGTTGACCTGGGTGTTGGCGCGGTCCGGATTGCCGTGCAGCGAATACAGCACCGGGTAGCGGTCGGCGTCGCCGTTGTAGCCCTCGGGCAGGGTGACCATGATGTCGTGCTGGCCCGCGACCTGGCCCGGCAGCAGCGTCGGATTCGGAACCTGGTCGGAGGCGACGGAGAAGACGAACGTCCGCTGGGCGTCGTCGACCCACTCGGGCTGCCGGACCACGGTCAGGCCGAAACCGCTGTCGAGGCGTGGCGGTTCGGTCTCGGCGGTCGCGGCGGTGGCGATGAGAGTCGATGCGACGGTCAGGCCGGCCGCCATCGCGACCGCCCGCCACAGTGATTTCCGGAAACGGGTCATGCGGTTCCCCTGTCGAAGGCTGACCTCGCCGACTCGGCGAGCGCCGGCCGCCAGGTTCCGGCCGGTACCGCAAATGATGTTGTTTGCGCTGGTCAGCAGACCAGGGCACGAACCGGCCAAATACGGCCGGTCGTCGCGTTCTTCGCGCTAAGGTCCCCGAGCCAGGACACGCCCGCATCGAGAGGCGCCGAAGTGACGAGCCGGTTCGGTCCGCTACTGCGTCAGCTGCGACGTCAGGCGGGGATGACGCAGGAGCAGCTGGCGGAGCGATCCGGAGTCGGCGTGCGCACCATCCGCCGGCTGGAGAACAGCGCGCCCACCGATCCGCGGATCGGGACCGTGAAGCTGTTGGCGGATGCCCTGGATCTCTCGCCGGACAAGCGCCGGGAACTGCTGGCCGAAGTCGGCAGCGCGCCGGTCGAGGATGCCGCCGTCGAGATTCCCGAGGCGCCGCCGCGGGATGCGCTGACCGAGGCCGGCGAGCAACTCGCGCAGGTGGTCGGCGCCCGCTGGCAGCGCGAGGAGGAGCAGCGCCGGATCCACGACCCGTTCCCGCTGCCCGTGCGATGGCAGCCGGTGTCCGCGGACCTGACCGACCACTCGGACAACATCCACCGCGTTCCGCCCGGAACGACGGCGAATCCGCTGGACCTGACCGGCGATCTCACCGAGATCGCGGACATCTACCGGCGCATCCCGTCCGGCCGGCTGGTGGTGCTGGGGCGAGCCGGATCCGGGAAGACGATCCTGACGCTGCGGTTCACCCTGGACTACCTGCGGACGCGCGCCTGCACCGACCCGGTGCCGGTGATCTTCAGCGTCGGATCGTGGGATCCGACGGTCACCGCGCTGCGGGACTGGCTGATCGAACAGCTCCTCCGCGACTACCCGGGCCTGGTCGCGAGCGCCCCCGGCGGGTCGACGCTGGCCGCCGCGCTGGTCGAAACCGGCCGCGTGCTGCCGGTTCTCGACGGGTTCGACGAGATCGCCCACGGCCTGCACCGAAGCGCGGTGGAAGCGCTCAACGCCACGTCGCTGCCGCTGCTGCTGACCAGTCGTCCCGGCGAGTACGCCGCGGCTGTCGAGGCGACCGCCCTGGCCGGCGCCGCCGGCGTCGAGCTGCTCGAACTCGGCCGCACCGACCTGATCAACTACCTGCCCCGCACCACCCGCCGGGGAACCGCCTGGGATTCCGTTCTGGACGAGCTGCGCGAGCGCCCGGACAGCGAGGTGAGCGCCAACCTCGCCGCGGTGCTGAGCACGCCGCTGATGGTCGGCCTCGCCCGAACCGTCTACGGCGAAACCGGCGCGGACCCGTCCGTCCTGCTGGACACCAGCCGCTTCCCGACGCCGGAAGCCCTCGAAGACCACCTGCTGAGCAGCTTCGTGCCCGCCGTCTACCGGCCCCCGTCTGCCGGGCGCCGGAACTGGGATCCGGACCGGGTCCGGCACTGGCTGGGTTACCTCGCCAACAACCTGGACCGGCTCGACACCGGCGATCTCAAGTGGTGGCTGGTGGGCGGCTCGCTGCGCCGCTCGTCGCGCATCCTCGCCGTCGTGCTGGCGTCCGCGCTCGTCACCGCCGTTGTCGACGCGCTCTTCTTCCTGCCCTTCTACGTGATTCAGCACGGGCTCGGGTTCGGCACCGGGTTGGCCCTGCTGGACGGCCTGATGACCGGAACCGAGCTCGGACTGGCCTTCGGGCTGCTGTACGGGCTTCTGGTCGTGTACGGCGGTGTCGGATTCGAGCCGTCCCGCATGCAGGTGCGGTTGCTGGGCCGGAGCAGGAGAACCGGCCGGCGCGCCCGCACCGCCGCCACCAGGTTCTGCGCCGGGCTGCTGGGCGGGTTCGTGGTGGCGCTCGGGTACGCGCCCGTGAGCACGTTCATGCGCACCGTGCTCAACGAGTCCCCGTTCCCGGACGACGTGGCGATCAAGCTGACGCTCGTCAACTTCCTCGTGTTCGGGCTCATCTTCGGCTTGGCGCTCGGGACGGGGTTCGCGCTCGTGTCCGTGCTGGAAACGCCTCTCGACATCAACTCCGCCGCCACCCCGATCGCCATGCTGGCCGCGAACCGTTCGACGGTGGTGCGCCAAACCGTGATGCTCGCGCCCCTGGCCATGCTCCTGATCGCCGTCGGCGGCCGGCTCGTGGTCGACGCCCTCCAGGAACCGCTGGGCCCGCTCAACTGGCCGCTGTTCGACGGGCTCATCATCGGCGCCGTAGGCGGAACCAGCGGCACGATCGCCTACACCGCGGCGTTCACCGCCTGGGGGCAGTGGGTTCTCCTGGCACGCGTCTGGCTGCCGCTGACCGGCCGGCTTCCCTGGCCGATGATCGCCTTCCTGGAAGACGCGTACCAGCGCGGAGTGCTGCGCCAGGCGGGCGCCGTCTACCAGTTCCGGCACGCCCGGCTCCAAGCCCACCTCGGCCGCGCCTACCGAGCCCAGCACACCACTCCGGCCCGGATCGGCGCCGGCCACTACTCCCGAGGATCATTCGTCGGGGCGGAGCAGTAGGACGGTGCCGGTGCGTTTGACGGTGCGCATGACCGGCGCTGTTTCGAGGGTGTGCACGGCCTCGAGGGAGCCGACTCGTTCCGTCAGGTACCGGTACAGATCGCGCGTGTTTCGGCAGGTCACGGCTGCCATCAGGTTGGTCGGGCCGGTGGTGGCCGCCGCGAAGTTGACCTCCGGATGCGAGCTGAGCTCGTTCGCCACCGGGACCAAGGCGCTCGGTCGCACCGAAATCCACAACCTCGCTTCGGCGTGGAAACCAAGCGCCCCGGGGGAGATTTCCACCTGGTAGCGGAGGACGCCGGCGCGGCGGAGGTGGTCGATGCGCCGCCGCACAGTCGATTCCGACCAGCCGGTGTCGGCGGCCAGCTCGCCGTAGCCCATCCGCCCGTCCCGGGCCAGACCGCGCAGCAGTGCTTCGTCCCCGGCGTCGAGGACGACCGGACCGTCGTCCGGTGGCGGAAGTTCGGGGCGGAGGCGTTCGACCTGCTGCGTCGTCAGACGAGCCAGACCGGGCCAGCCCGACGGTGTGGTGAATCCTTGCAACATCGAATGCGCCGCAATGCCCAGGACTCGACTGGTGCGCGGCAGCTTCTCCAACAGCAGCGCGTCGCTCTCATCGTCGGTGCGCGCCTGCGTGAAGCAGGAGATCTCGGTGCCGCCGGAAAGGATGTGCACCCAGAAGGTGTCCGGACGTCGGGACAGCGCCGCGGCGATGGGATTCGCGGCGTCGGGTGTGCAGCGCAGGCGGATCGTCCACGAGACGTACCCGAGCCGACTCCCGTCGACCCCGCCCACCACCCGGAGCACACCCGCTGTGCGAAGTCGCCGATAGCGCCGCGCCGCGGTTTGTTCGGAGACGTCGAGCACCTCGGCGATCCTGCTGAACGGTGCCCGCCCGTCGATCTGGAGCGCGTGGACCAGACGACGATCGACCTCGTCGAGATCGGCGGATTTCATCGCACAACGATATTGGATGGAGGAAATCGGCACGATTGAGCGCGTGGCTGGTGCTCTCTGGCATCTGACCGGACATTGGTGGTGCTCAAGAGGAAGGGACTCACCGATGGCCAAGGTTCTGGTGACCGGCGCGACCGGCAATGTGGGACGCCAGGTCGTGCACCAACTGCTGCGGTCGACCGGCGCCGCTGTTCGCGCCGTGGCTCGCAACGTGACGGGACTTTCCGCCGATGTCGAGCCGGTGTCCGCGGATCTCGCCGATCCGGGCGCCTTCGCCGCGGCGCTCGGCGGGATCGACGCCGTGTTCCTGATCTGGCCGCTGCATACCGCGGAGGCACTGCCGGCCGTGCTGGATGCGGTGGGCGACCGGCGTCTGGTGTTCCTCGGAACCGGTGGTGTTCGCGACCTGGACATGGTGCGGCAGCAGCAGATGCTCGGCGCGAACTCGGTCTTCATCCGGCCCAGCACCTTCGCGGCCAACGCGCTGTGGTGGGCGCCCCAGATCCGGGCAGGTGACGTCGTTCGCGGTGCCTTCGGCGAGCTCGCCGTGTCGATGCTGCACGAGCGGGACATCGCAGCGGTGGCGGTCCGCGCGCTGCTCGACGACAGCCCGGACGCGGCCTACGCGCTGACCGGTCCGGAAGTGCTGAGCCAGGCCGAGCAAGTGCGGATCATCGGTGCTGCGCTGGGCCGCCCGATCCGCTGGCAGGAGGTCTCCCGAACCGAGGCCAGGCAGCAGATGCTCGCCGACGGGTTCCCGCGCTCGTTCGTCGACGTCCTCCTCGCCACCTACGCCGCCATGCTGACCCAACCGCCACCGCTGGTCACCGGCACCGTCGAAGCGGCCACCGGCGTCCCGGCGCGCACCTTCCGCCAGTGGGCCGACGACCACGCCGACGACTTCCGGTGACTACGTGGGCCGCTCGAACCAGCTGCGGTGCTGTGCCTCGGAAATCCCCTGCCCGTCTCCGCCGGAGAACTGCGTCGACCCCGTTCGCGGGCCGCGCTGGGAGTCTCCCGATTCTGCCTAAAATCGGGAACTTCCGGCGTCGGTCAGCTGCGGCGGGGGAGAGCGGCGATGAGGATCGAGCCCAGGAGCAGCAGCGCCGTGCCGGTCCAGAACAGCGGGATCACGTAGTACGAGCTGCTGGTCAGGGCGAGGGGCGGAACGTCCGTGAGGTGGGCCGACGGGCCGGTCGCCGCCGGAGGAGCCGCGACCGCCGCCGAGCCGTCGCAGTCCACGCCGCCCGCTGGAGCGCCGGCGCGGGCGATCTGCTCGCCGAACGTGATCTGCACCAGCGAAGTCGGGAGCCCCACCGGGTGGCCGCGGAGCAGCTGCAGGTCGAAAAGCTTCGCCACCGCCCGAACCTCGGTTCCGACGACGTCGTGCCGAAGTTCTCCGACGCTCATCCGCAGCACGCCGGCGTCCACGATCCGCCGGTCCAGCCCGGGCAGCGGCACGTCCAGGTCCGGATGCGCGGCATCGAGCACGCCGAGTTCCTTGCCGCCCTGGCTGACCCGCAGCACCGGCGTTTTGTAGTCCACAGTGGACGTCGAAGGATCTCCGGTGGCCGTGGCGACCAGCCGGGGTTCGCCGACCACGTCGACGCGGATCTCCTGGGAGGTCCCGGAGAACAGCCGGACGCTCGCAACCTGCAGCGTCGAGGTCGACTGCACGGCCTTGCCGGCCTGCCCGGCGACGGAAACCAGCTGCACGTTGGAGTGCGCGTCGATGGCATCCGGCACGTGCAACAAGGAGCCGGTGCCCTCCGCGGTGGGTGCGCCGCCGCCCAGGAGCCCGTCCAGCGACAATCCGCCGGGCAGCGCGTTGACGGCCGAAGCGCTGCCCAGCGACATCCGGGCATCGGCGATCGGCGACACGCACGGCCCGACCTGCTCGTCCCAGCGCGCGTGCACGCTGCCGTCCAAGCCGCTGAGCTTGACCAGCTGATCCGTCGGGGACGCCGGCGTGGGCAAGCTTCCGCTGATCGCCGCGGCGTGATCCGGCAGCGCGGTCTGCGCCAGCCCCGTCGGCATCTGCGGCGTCTTGCCGAGCAGCGCCACGCCGAACGGCGAGGCTTCCGCGATGGCCCGCTCGTGCGCGAAGAAGGCCGTGGAGTTCGCCTGCGCGACAGCCCGGCCCATCCCGGCCTCGGCCACCGACTGCTTCGGCAACTGCTCCTCGAACTCGGGATCGTCGATGACGGAGTCGGTCGGCACGGTGTCCGGCAGGATGCGAACGATCCCGACCATGGTGCCCGCATCGGCGACGACCGGGCCGGGAGCCGAGGTCGGCTCGGAGGCCGGCGGCTGCCCGGGGTTCTCGGGCGCCGGAATCGGCGTCGTCGGCGGCGTGCTCTGCGCGAAGGCGGCAGGCAACGACAACCCGGCTAGAGCCAACCCCACGGCGGAACACGTGCTGAAGCGGCGAACGGCCCGCATCCGGCGACCTCCCGATCGCGTGACAGGAATCACTGCCGATCCAACGAGTCGAAGGTGAGGAGGTGACGGAAGAAGTTGACGCACTCGTCCGGCAGCAGGTGGGATCTCGCCGAAGGAGGCGCGCCGGTGCTCTCCGGATGCGCCGCTGACCAGCGTCGATCCGGGGAGCGTCGAGCGGCGGGGGCCGCGAACAACGCCCGGCCCGGGCCCGCTACACTTGACCACGCAATGCCGCCTTAGCTCAGTCGGCTAGAGCGACGCACTCGTAATGCGTAGGTCAAGGGTTCGATTCCCTTAGGCGGCTCCGCAGCGGTCAACCCGCTGACCTGCGGCGGGAGAAGAGATCGATGATCTCGGCTCCCGCCGCAGTGTCGTTTTCGTGGGGCAGATATGGGGCAGACTCCGGCTCCGCGTGCTCCGCCGCAGGCCGCTCGGCCGGTGCTGGCACCGGGTTCAGCACGTCGCCGTCGGCGGCGCGGACGGCGTCCCACTGGCTGTCGGCCAGGTGTGCGTATCGCTCCGTGGTGGCAACAGACGCGTGCCCCAGCAGCTTCGACACCACCTCGATCGGCACGCCGGCTTGGATCAGCCACGATGCGTAGGTGTGCCGGAGGCCGTGCGGAGTGACGTCGGTCAGCTCGGCCCCGGTGGTGGCCGGCGTCCAGACGTCCCGCTTGAAGTTGCTGTTGCTGTAGTTGAGCACCCCGCCCTTGCTGTTGGGCACCACGAGCCCGGACTTGCACCGGTGCTGGCGGCCGCCGACCTTGCGGTGCGGCGTCGTGCACGGCACCAACGGGGTGCTCTCGAACCACTCGTCGAGGTCGTCGGCAAGCTCGCTGACGATCGGGACGCTCCGCTTTCGGCGGCTCTTCGGGTACGGCTTGATCTCGCGAGCTTCGTTGTCGAAGGCCTCGAAGACCTCGATGCGCTTCTGCTTGGGAAAGACCCGGTGGCGATGCAGCGCGATGATCTCGCCCCACCGCATGCCCGTGCGCACCTTGATCTTGAGGAACAGCTGGTTCTTCCGGCCCGGCGTGCACGCCACCAGGTCCTCGAACTCGGCTTCTTCCAGGTAGTACTCGTCCGCCAGGGGGATCACCGGAAGCTCGATGGACTGGCACGGCGATACGCCGATCTTCTTGCCGAGCGTCTTGGTCGAGCAGGTACAGCGGGAGCCCCGCGCCCCGGTCGACGGACAGGACGGCACCGACGGCCGCGGCATCACGTCCACCTCGATCCGCGCCGGGCGGCTGGTCGTGCCCTACTCCGACGGAACCCCCGCCGACGCCAGCCCCACGCCGCCGAGCGAATCCACCGATACCCCAGGGACTTCCGAGAAACCGAGGTGATCCGAAATGGCCCAGCCGCTCGTGTGGCTCGCCGACGTCCTACGGGGCGCCGGGCTGCGCGTGGTGGAGACCGACGGCTGGCGCGACCGCGCCGCACGCGGAGCCCGCCCCAACCGTCCGGTCGGGGTGCTCAACCACCACACCGCCACCCCGGCCTCGCTCGCGCGGCCCGCGCCGACGGTGCGGATGTGCATCACCGGCCGCCCCGACCTCGATGGGCCGCTGTGCCACGCCGTGATCGCGTTCGACGGCACCGTGCGCATGGTCGCCGCCGGACGCGCCAACCATGCAGGCAAGGCCAAGGCCAGCGGCCCGAATCCGGGCGGCGACGGCAATGCCCTCTACGTGGCGACGTAGCTGGTTGGGCTCAGGGAGAGGGGGTGGGCGCGGCCTGTCCTCGTCCGCTCGTGCGTCGGCGGTAGTAGGCGTGCGTAACCGATCCCAGAAGCGGCCCCCAGGCCAGCAGTGGCAGGTAACAGACCGTCAAGATGACCTCTTCAGCGGTCGTGTGTCCGGGGGGAAATCCTGCGAACAGGATGGAGAGGAAGAAGTAGTACACGACCCCCGTGCAGGCGAGCGCGCCCAGTGCGGCCGGTACCACCGCAGCGAGCGGCGGGATGCGGCGTCCGCCCAGCAGCGGTATCCAGCGCGGCACCGACTCGCCCCATGACTGGACCAATCCCAGGGTGAGCAGCCCGAGCGCCTCGGAGACCGCGAAGAGCAGGATCAGATACAGATCGAGCCCGACGCCGTGGTCGCGGGCCTCGGCTGTGCCGAAGCCGGGGATGGCCAGCATCACTCCCATGCGCCACAGTCCCGAGGGCAGGATCACGAAGGGCACTGCGTGCGCGGCAATCCGCGCCCAGCGGGGCACTGGGGAAACGGGGACAGGGCCGGTGCCCCGAGTGGTGCGCAGGTACCCGTTCGCCGGGGGAGTTTCGGGGCGGAGGTTGGACATCGCTGCTCCTTCGATTCGTCAGGCATCGTTCGCGTGACGCATTTCGAAGATCGCAGCCCGTCCCGCCCTCTGGCCTCCTCCGCCCGGTGCGGGATGGTCCTCCCCACGGAGGAGGCCTTCGTCCAACTCGAGGATGACCGCGGGCAGCGCTCTCTGGGGCGGGTGCGGGGTACGCGTGGGCCACCTTCCACACGTCGCGGAAGACCACACCACCACCCAGGTGCCGGAAGCTCGCGCCCATCATGGGCAAGCAGGTCAAGAGGTTCTACGTCGTACGGGGCCCGGGGGGACGGCGAGACGCCCGGCGACTGCCCGTCCGATACGTTCGCTCCATGGGACTCGTATCGTTCGCCTCGTTGCTCGGCGTCGTGGTCGTGGAGTTGGGCATGGCACTAAGCCCCGGGCCCAACATGGTCTACCTGGCATCGCGAGCTATCTCGCAGGGGCGGCGTGCCGGGCTCATGTCGCTCGCCGGGGTTGCCCTCGGATTCGTCGTCTACCTCGTCGCAGCAGCCGCCGGTCTATCCGCCCTCTTCGTGGCCGTACCTGAGGCCTACCACGTGGTGAAACTCCTGGGCGCCGCGTACCTCGCGTGGATGGCTTGGCAGATCCTGCGCCCCGGTGGCGGGTCGCCGTTCGAACCGCGCGAACTGGCCCCGCACTCGGCGGCCCACCTGTTCGGCATGGGGCTGCTGACGAACCTCTTGAATCCCAAGATCGCGCTCCTGTATGCCGCGCTGATCCCTCAGTTCGTCGATCCCGCGCTGGGTGCGACGTGGTGGCAGTTCCTCCAACTCGGAACCGCACAGATCGTGGTTGGTGTGACCATTAATGGCCTCATTGTTCTCACCGCCGCTGCGCTCGCCGGGTATCTAGCCCGCCACCCCCGCGTGCTCCAGGCGCAGCGTTTCGCATCCGGCACCCTGCTGGGCTTCTTCGCCGTGAAGATGGCCACCAGCCGGCCCAACTGAACCGCCCTGTCATGTCAGCAGGTCGGGATCTGTGCCAGGCCACAGCTCGTCGCCGGCATCAGGGGTTTCGAGCGGATCCAGGCGCCTGCCGGGTACGTCGAATCCGAGGTCGGCGTCACCAAGGCGCAGCACGATGACCGGCTCGTGCCACTGGTCCCGCATCAGCTCCTCGACTCGTTCCCGGAACCCGGGACGAACCAGCGTCTTCTCGCGTTTGGCCTGCAAGCGCTCTTCATGGGCGAAGATCTTCTGCGCGGCTTGCCGCCGAGCCTCGGTCGGCGCCATCTCGGCGGCTGGATATCGAGGTTGCCGCTGGTCTCCTCCGGGCTCTGATTCCCGCCGATTTCGTTCTTGTTGAACCACGGCTCGTTTCCTTCCGGGGTGACGGCATCGCCTTCGCGGGATGCGGCTTTCCCAGCGGGCAGACCGGAAAGTAGAGGATAAGCCGGTGACCTCCTCGGCCCACCGGTGAGCGGCCCGCCCGGGAACCTGGTTCAGGTAGTCGGGGCGGATGGTGTGTCGGGTTGCCAGATTGTGCTGTGCAGGTCGGATCCCCGGACGAGTTGGATTCGCCACGGGACGATGCGGATCACTGCGTACTCGGGATCTTCGGGGCCGCCGCGCCAGTAGTGGATCGGGTCGTAACCCACGCCCGGCGGGCCGCCTTTGACGTACACGTCCCAGGCGTGGCGCTTGGACTCCTCGTCATCGGCCACCGGCGGCGACGTCTTCGCCGAGTGCGCGATCGGCAACTTCGACAACATCCGCTTCGACGACGACGGCCGGCTCTGGGCCGCCGCCATGGACGGCGGCGTGCACTGCTACGACCCGGACGGCACGCTCCTCGGCCGCCTCCTGGTCCCCGACGTCGTCGCCAACATCCGCTTCGGCGGCGCCAAGCGCAACCGCATGTTCATCGCCGCTGACACCGTGCTCTACTCCGTCGTCATGTCTGTCACCGGCACCCCACCGCTGCCGACGGCACGCCAGAACCACGCCTGCCCGTAACGCGAGAGCAAGACGCCGGAAGCCGCGGGCTGCGCGTGGCCCGCGGCTTCCGGCGTTACCGGCCGTGGGAACACGGCCGGTCGAACTCGGCGCTCAGCCGTCGGTGACGGCCTTCACCGGGCCGGTGATGAACACCGGGCTCTGGGTCAGCGGGAGCGTCACGCGGCCGTTCGTCGGGTTCAGCGTGCTGGCGCGGCCGAACTGGTCCGTCAGCTTCACCGGGCCGGACGCCGCGACGTTGACGCGGCCGGTGCCGGTGGACCAGAGCACGCGGGTCGTGTCGTTGCCGGTGCCGAACCGGTAGGAGTAGGACGGTTGCGCCACCGCGTCCCGCCCGCTCGGCTTCAGGCCGGTGAGCATCCTGATCAGCACCGCCTGGGAGACCAGTCCCGGCTTGGGCGCCAGCGCGGTCACCCCGTTGCGGGCCTTGCGCAGCAGCCCGAAGTTCTGCTCCTTGTCGTTGGGGTTGGTGCCGTCGTTGAGCATGTCGTAGAGGTAGACCTGCTCGACGCCGCTGGCCAGCGCGAGAGTTTCGGCCCGGATCACGTAGTCGGCCTGCTTGGCGTCGTTGCCGCCGGTGCCGGCCGCCGTCGTGCAGCCGGTCTCGGTGATCCAGATCGGCTTGTCCTCGCCGTGGTTGTACTTCCTGATGTTCTGCCGCAGGGTGTCGATCTTTCCGTCGATCACGCCTTCGGGGCCGTCCTTGCACGCGTAGATGTGCACGTTCACGGTGTCCATTGCGGACAGTCCGCCGCTCTTGAACAGCTCGGTGTGCCATTCCGGCTTGCTGCTGACGTCGACGACGACGTTGGAGTTCGGGTTGTCCTTCTTGGTCTGCTCGTAAGCCGGCTTGATCAGCCGGTACTGGCAGACCGGGCCTTTGCAGGGGCTGGTGTTGAACCCGCCGTAGTACTCGTTGTAGGTCTCGATGTCCCTGGTCACCCCGAGGCGCCGGAAGTGCGACAGCCACCAGCCCTGGAACTTGGCGAACGCGCGCAGCCCGGTCGTGCTGCTGGGCGTCACGTTGTGGTCGTAGAGCGGATTGTGGAACGCGGCGATCAGCAGCGGGGTGATGCCCTTGCGCTTCGCCGTGACCACGATGTCTTCGTACTCGGCGGGAACGCTGTAGACGCCCTTGGCCTTCTCGAGGGAGTCCCACTCCATGCTTTCCCGCATGTGGCCGAAGCCGACCTGGGCGATCGTGTCCAGCAGCGGCTTCTCGTAGCCGATGTCCCAGCTGCGGAAGGCGAAGTGCGTGTTGACGCCGAACGGCGAGGACGGCCGCAGCGCGTCGCGCGGCGTCGGGGTCAGCACGGCGAAGTTGGTGTCCCGCTTCGTGGTTGCGCCGTTGGCCGTCGCGGTCGCCTGGAGGCGGTAGTAGCCGGGGCCGAGCCCGCTCACATCGATGCTGCCCCGGTGCTGGTCGATCACCGCGGTGCCGGATGCGGCCGGGCGGCCGTCCGCGTCGGAGATCTTCCAGCTCACCCGGGGCTCCGTGGAGTTGAGCGAGATGTTGTTCCGGCCCTGGATGAAGACCAGGGTCGGCGAGTCGATGGTCAGCGCCGGCGGGGCGGCGGGCGATGGGCCGGTGGCCGACGCCGGCGGTGCCGCGAACATCGCGCCGACGCTCAGCGTGGCGGCCAGCGCGTACGCCTTGACCGTCCGCTTTCGGTTGCGGCGCCAGGGTTTCTTCCGCGCGCCGTGCTCCGTGCTGGACATGGCAACAAGATCCTTCCCGGTGCGGGGGTTACCCGACGGGAAGAATGCTGGCAGGCGGACCGGCGCGGCACGTCGGCACAAATGCCGGTTCAGCCGCCGCGTTCGGTGCTGCTGCGTTCCACGCAGAACTCGTTGGATATCGGGTCCAGCAGGGTGACCCAGCCGAGGCCGTCGGCGGTTCGGTGGTCTTCGTGGAGCGTTGCGCCGAGGCCGAGGATGCGCTCCACCTCCTCATCGCGGAGTCGCTCGGTGGGCATCCAGTCGAAGTGGATCCGGTTCTTGACCCCTTTTCCTTCGGGGACGCGGAGGAAAAGCAGTCCTGGCACGGGAGATGGTGCCTCCAGCAGCACCTCGGGGTCGCCGGGCCGGTCTTCGCCGGAGATCGGCCAGCCGGTCACCTTGCTCCAGAACGTCGCCAGCCCGTAGGGATCGGCGCAATCGATGGAAACATGGCGAAGAATCATGGCGCCCACCGTAGTCGGCCGATCACGGTATTTGTCCAGAACTCGACCGGTTAATGGTTCGACCCGGCCTTGCCGGGGCGGGAAGACTGTGGGCGTTCGTCGAGCGAAGGGGATTGCTGTGGTTGAGCGGATCGATCCGCCCGTGGTCGGGGGCGAGCGGGAGATGTTGCGGGCCTACCTCGACTTCCACCGGTCCACTCTGGCCATGAAGTGCGAGGGGCTTTCCGATGCAGAGTTGCGGCGGCAGTCGATGCCGCCTTCGACGCTCTCGCTGCTCGGCCTGGTGCGGCACATGGCCGAGGTGGAGCGCACCTGGTTCCGGCGGGTGATCAACCGGGAGGACATTCCGCTGGTGTGGTCGGACGACGGTGACTTCCAGGTCTCCTACGACGCGGGAGCGTCCACGCGCGCCGAGGCGTTCGGTGCCTGGCAGGCGGAGGTCGAGCACTCGCGCCGGATCGAAGCCGCCGCCGAGTCGCTCGACGTGACCGGACCGCAGCCCAGGTGGGGCAAGGACGTGTCGCTGCGGCTGGTGATGCTGCACCTCATCCACGAGTACGCCCGGCACAACGGCCACGCCGACTTCCTCCGCGAAGGCATCGACGGCATGGTCGGGGCCTGAGCACGCGCGTCACGGTCCCGTGCGGTCGGCCCGGGTCAGGACGGCCCGTGCCGCCTTCCGCAGGGCGGCGACGAACGGCTTGTCGTGGTTGGCCGGCAGCCAGACCAGCGCGGACGTCCACGGCTCCAGGTCGGAAACCTCCACATAGGACACTCCTGGTCGCGGGTAGAGCTCCCGGCCCGCTGCCGGCGGGAAGAGCAGCCCGCCGCCCATGGCGATCACCTGCAGGCCGCTCTCGAAGTCGCCCATCGCGTGCGGGCTGTACCGGGCGGCGGCGCCGCCCGGGCGCGGGTCGACGGCCCAGAAGTCCTGGTAGACCTTCGGAACCCGCTCCGACCAGCCGATGTGTGCGCGGTCGGCGAGGTCGGCCAGCGTCAGCGGGCCCTTGGCGGCCAGCGGGTCGTCGGCGGGCATCGCCGCGCACCGCGGGCCGCGGTCCAACGGCAGCGCCCGGATGCCGTTCGGGACCGGCAGGAACACGAACGCCGCGTCCACGTCGCCGCGCGAGACGGCTTCGGTGGCATCGAATCCCGTGCGCAACACCTGGACGTCCAACCGCGGCAGGCGGCGCCGCAGTTCGTCCAGGATCACCGGGATCGGATGCATCGAGATGATCGCCTCGAACGAGCCGATCACGATCCGCCCGGCGGCGGCCTCCGCGTCGGCCTGGCGGCGCAGCTCCTGCACCGCGTCGACCACCGCCCGCATCCGCTCCAGCAGCGCCTCCCCGGCGGCGCTCAACACCACCTGGCGAGAGGTCCGGTCGACCAGTTCCACCCCGAGGTCGCGCTCCAGCGACTTTATGTGGCGGGAGAACGTGGGCTGGGCCATGAACGCGCGGGCCGCGGCGCGGCCGAAGTGCAGTTCTTCCGCCAAGAGCAGGAACAGCCGAATCTGCCGGATGCTCGGGTCCCCCGAGCCGCCGAGCTTCGCCATAGCCGCCAGGCTATCAATCCGCCACGAAGCCGCATCGGAGATCACTTCCGCGAACGGCCTCGCGCGCGAAAGACTTCGCGTGCCGTGAGAAGACGACGGCATCTGGGGGAGGGTGCAGGCGCCCTGGTCGGAGACCGATGCTGACCGGGGCGCTGCTGCTCACACCGGGACCGGCTCCCGGCGCTTGCCGGTCCGGAGGCTGAAGGCGCCGATCAGGGTGGCGATCAGGGCCGCGGCGAAGGGGACCGCGAGCGCCGCGCGGTAGCCGTCGAGCGGCGTTCCGGGCACGGCGACGTTGACCGCGGCGGCGCCGGCGAGGCCGAGCGCGGCACCGAACTGGAACGAGGTGTAAAGCAGGCCGCCTGCCAGGCCCTGCTCCGAGTTCTCGACGCCGTCGGTGGCGACGATGGTCAGCGGGCCGTACACGAGCGCCAACCCCACGCCGAGCATGATCAGGCTCGGAGCCATCGCGGCGTACGTCCAGTCCACGCCGAGCGGCAGGAACATCGCGTACCCGAGCGCGGAGAGCAGCATGCCGCCGAAAATCAGCCGGGCGTTGCCGAACCGCCGGACCAGCCAGGGCGTGAGGGTGGGCGCGAGCACCACGTCCAGGCCGAGCGCGATCAGCGCGAAGCTGGTTTGCAGCGTCGACCAGCCGCGCAGCTCCTGCAGGTACAGCACCACCAGGAACTGGAACCCGAAGAATCCGCTGAACAGCAGCAGCCCGATGGCGTTGGTGCGCAGCAGGGAAGCGCTGCGGAAGATGCCCAGCCGCACCAGTGGCGCGGCGGCGCGGCGTTCGATCGCGACGAACGCGGCCAGCAGCGCGCCGCCCGCGGCGAACGTCGTCAGCGTCCAGCCGATGCTGGTGTGCGTGGCGCGCTCGACGCCGAACACGAGCAGCATGATGGCGGCGGTGATGATGACGCCACCGGCCACGTCGACGCGCCCGGCGGGGGGCTCCGGTCGCGGCGGCTCGGGCACCAGGGCGAGCGCGCCGACGAGGATGATGAAGGACAGCGCGACCGGTGCGAAGAACACCCACCGCCAGCCGATGGCGGTGAGCAGGCCGCCGACGACCAGCCCGATCGAGAAGCCGCCCGCCGCCGTGCCGGAGTAGACCAGCAGGGCCCTGTTGCGCTGCGGGCCCTCCTCGAAGCTCGTGGTGATGATGGACAGCCCGGCAGGCGTCATGAAGGCGGCGGCGACGCCGGTGACGAACCGGGCGAGGATCAGCATCCAGCCGTCCGACGCGAGCCCGCCCAGGCCGGAGAAGACCAGGAAGACGGCGAGCCAGCCGACGAACATCCGGCGGCGCCCGAACAGGTCCGCCGCCCGGCCGCCCACCAGCATGAACCCGCCGTAGCCGAGCACGTAGGCGCTCATCACCCACTGCAGCTCGCCGGTGGACATGCCCAGTTCGGCGCGGATGGCGGGCAGCGCGACACCGAGCATCGCGACGTCGATGCCTTCCAGGAAGATCGCTCCGCACAGCACCAGCAGCACGCCCCAATTGCGCGCAGTCATCTGCGATTCCTCATATGTGTAGGGAAATTCGATAACACCAGCCTCGAACCGCGGGCCGCCGGGAACAACGGCGAAGATCGCTACGTTCGTTCAACCGGGCTTACCGATAGGGAGGGGCAGCGGATGGAGCGCGACGAACTGGAGTGCTTCCTGATCCTCGCCGAGGAGTTGCACTTCGGCCGCACCGCCGACCGGATGCGCCTGTCGCGGGCCAGGGTGAGCCAGCTCGTGCAGCGCCTCGAACGCCGCGTCGGCGCGCCGGTGTTCGCCCGCACGAGCCGCCGCGTCGCGCTCACCCCGCTCGGCCGTCAGCTCCGCGACGACCTCGAACCGCACCACCGCGCGATCGACGCGGCCCTGGCGCGGGCCGTGGCGAACGCGCGGAGCGTCAACGGCGTGCTGTACGTCGGCTTCTCCAACCCGCTGGCCGGCGAGATCGTGCTGAAGACGGCGGAGGCGATGCACGCCGAGCACCCGGAGCTGGCCGTGGAGATCTGCGAGGTGCCGATGGCGGACCCGTACGGCCAGCTGCGCAGGGGCGAGTTCGACGTGCAACTGACGGAGTTCCCGGTGCGCGAGGACGATCTGAGCGGGGGCCCGGGCCTGTTCACGGAGCCGCGCACGCTGGCGATCGCGGCCGATCATCCGCTGGCCGAAAAGGACGCCGTGTCGGTCGAAGACCTGGCCGAGGTGCCGCTGCTGGCCATCGAGGGCGAGCTGCCGGACTACCTGCTGGAACACCACGTGCCGACGCACACGCCGAGCGGCCGGCCGATCGGCCGCGGCCCGGCGGTCACCAACATGCAGGAAGCGCTGGTCCTCGTCGCGGCGAGAAGGGGCGCCTTGCTGTGCGCGGCCCACACGGCCACCTACTACGCCAGGCCCGGCATCTCGTACGTGCGGTTCCTGGACGCCGAGCCGGTCGGATACGGCCTGGTCTGGAGGGCGGCGGACAACACCGGCGCGGTGCAGGCATTCGCCCGCACCGCCAACTCGGTGGCGCGAAAGCTACCGGGCCAGTAGTTCAGGTGAGGGCGTCGGCGAACGCCAGGACGCGGGTGGTCGCTGCGGTGCGCGGCCAGACCAGGCCGAGGACTGAGTCCGGCATGCCGGTGACCGGGACGAACGCGATGTCGCGGCGGGTGTGGTACTCGGCGGTGGGACGGCAGAGCAGCATCGCGCCGCGGTTGGCCGCCGCGCGGCTGATGCCTTCCTGCAGGGTGGTGATCGTGCTCGCGCGCGGGATCGGACGGCCGCTCGGCGTGCGCGGCGGCGTTTGGGCGTCGCGCCAGTAGGGCGGGGCCGGTTCGGCGGGCGCGATCAGCTCGAACTCGGCGAGTTCTTCGGCGGAAACCGAATCCCGGTCGGCGACGCGGTGCCGCAGCGAGACCGCGATGTGCTGCTGCTGGCGGGAGAACGTCGGGCCCACCGCCAGATCCGGCTCCTCCACCGGCAGCAGCACGATCGCCGCGTCGACCTCGCCGCGGCGCAGCGCGCCGAACGGATCGCTCAGCGGGAGCTCGGTGATCTCGGTGGCGCAGCCTGGAAATCGCGACTCGAAGGCGTCGATCCGGGCCATCACGCGCTCGGAGACCTGGCCCTGGAAACCGAGGCGCAGCACGCCCTGCACGCCGCGTGCTTCCGCTCGGGTTCGTTCGACGACGCCCCTGAGGCCGTCGTACGCCGGGCGCAGCTCGGCGAGGAAGCGCTCGCCGAGCGCGGTGAGGCGGACCCGGCGGTTGGTGCGGTCGATCAGCCGCGCGCCGAGCCGGCCTTCCAGCGAGCGCAGCAGCTGGCTGACCCGGCTCTGCGACACGTAGAGGCGCTCGCCGGCGCGGCCGAAGTGCAGTTCTTCGGCGAGCACCAGGAAGCACTCCAGCTCTCGCACCTCCAGGCCGCCCATGTCCCTCCTCCGCTCGATGAGTACGGCTAATCCAAGGATGAGGACTTCGGCGTTGTTCCCGGTAGGCGGGCCGCCGAGGCTGTGACCATGACAACGACCGACACCTCGACCCCGCCCGTGGTGCGGGGCTGGCCGGCAGTCGCGGCGGTGGCGGCGGCGACGTTCTCCGTGGTCACCATCGAGATGCTGCCGGTCGGCCTGCTCACGTCGCTCGCCGCGGAGCTCCGCGCGCCGGAAGGCGTGGCGGGCCTGACGATGACCGTGCCCGGCCTGACGGCGGCGTTGGCCGCACCGCTGATCACCGTCGCCGCCGGGCGGCTCGACCGGCGTTGGGTGCTGGTCGCGCTGATGTCCTCGCTGGCCGTGGCGAATCTGCTCTCGGCGGTGACGCCGAACCTGCCGCTGCTCGTCGCGCTCCGGGTGCTCGTCGGCGTGTCCATCGGCGGGGTGTGGGCGATCGCGGCAGGCCTGGCCGTGCGGTTGGTGCCCGAGCGGTCGGTGGGCGCCGCGACGTCGCTGATCTTCAGCGGGATCGCGGTGGCCTCGGTGCTCGGCGTTCCGGCGGGGACGTTCATCGGCGAGCTCGGCGGCTGGCGCGCGGCGTTCGGCGTCATGGGCGTTGTGTCGCTGCTGGTGGCCGTTGCGCTCGCGGCGCTGCTGCCGCCGTTGCCCGCCGAGAAGCCGATGCGCTTCAGCGTCGTGCCGCAGTTGTTGCGCAGCGGCGCGGTGCGGGCCGGGCTGGTCGTCATCCTTCTGCTGGTGGCCGGGCATTTCGCGGCTTACACCTACGTGCGACCCGTGCTGGAACAAGTGTCCGCTGTGGACGCGGGATTGATCAGCGTGCTCCTCCTGGCGTACGGATTGGCTGGTGTGGCCGGGAATTTCGTGGGCGGCACGGCATCGGCCCGTGATCCGCGCCGAACGTTGCTGCTGATCTCGGCGGTGCTCGCGGCCGCGGTGTTCGCGCTCGGCCTGCCGCTCGGCGCGGCCGGTGCAACAGCGGCGCTGCTCGTCTGGGGCATCGCCTACGGCGGTGTCTCGGTGAGCACGCAGAACTGGCTGCTCGCGGCGGCGCCGCAAGCCAGGGAAGCGGCATCGGCCCTGTTCGTCGCGGTGTTCAACATCGCGATCTCCCTGGGCGCCCTGCTGGGCGGCCGAATGGTCGACGCGATCTCCCCGGCCAGCGCCTTCTTCCTCGCCGCGGCCCTGGCACTGGCCGCGCTGTTCGCGGCCACCGCCGGGCGTGCCTCCCGGTGATTGAGCCGCTGTTTCGGCTGGTCAGCGCCCGTGCGTACTTTGTGCTGCTGTAGAGGCTGTTTTGGATGTGGTGGTGTGGGGTCGTGGCAGGGCGGCTTGTGCCTTCAAAGCGGTGAAGCGAACGGCCTGTTCACCTCGCCTATCGGGACGAACGGGCCGTTCACCCCACACCAGCTGGTGCCCGCCGACGTTGGATGGATGAAGCGAACGGACCGTTCACCTCACCTATCGAGGCGAACAGGTCGTTCACTCCACACCAGCCAACGAGGATGCACCACTGCGCAAACGAGCTCTCAAACAGCCGCTATAGCGACGCAAAGTGCGCACGGGTTGTGCTCTCGCGGAAGCTCGGCTCGGGAACTCGGCGCCGCCGGGCGCCCGTGGCGCCCTGGTTGCATGACAGCCGGTCATGTCATGCGAAAGTATTGGCTGACAGATCGGGGTGGGTTGATGGACAGCGAGGAGCTGCTGGCGTTCCTCGGTGCCGTGGGGCACGCGCAGCGCCTGCGGATCATTGCCGAGCTCGCCGACGGGCGGTTGTACGTCAGCGAGCTCGCGCGTCGGCTCGGCATGTCCCGGCCGCTGCTCTACATGCACCTCGAGCGCCTGGAGAAGGCCGATCTCGTCGCGGGACACCTGGAGCTGTCCGCCGACGGCAAGGCGCTCAAGTACTTCGAACTGCGTCCCTTCGAACTCCGCCTCGACGTGGCCACCATCCGCGCGGCGGTGCGGGAGTCGGGCGACGAAGCGGGCTCGAACGACGGGAAGGGAACCCGGAAATGACCAATGCGGTGGTCGGCATCGCGATCGTCTTGATCATCGTCGCCGGCATTACGACGGGCTTCGTCGCCTACTTCAGGATGCTGCGGCACCGGGCCGACGCGCAGGCGATGGCCGAGTACCGCGAGTTCGCGGCGCGGGCGACCGCCGAGCAGGAGGAGCTGCGCCGGGAACTCGCCGAGATGCACGGTCGGCTCAAGGAGGTCGAGTCGCTGCTGCGCAGCGTCGGCTGATACGCGCCATTTTCCAGCGGGGGAGCCATTTTCGGCTCTCCCGCTTTTTGCTGCCCCGGCTCTGATCGGCTCGCTTGACCTCGCTATCTTCCACCTGTAAGTCTGAGCTTACATGCGTAAGAAATGAGGAGCTGGGGCGAGTGGGGAAGTCGAGAACCGTCAGGGTGGCGAGGTGGAGCGCGGCGCATCCGGTGCGCGCCCTGATCAGCTGGTTCGTGTTCGTCGGGCTCTGCCTCGGCATGGGCGCGCTGGCCGGCACGAACAGCGCGACGGTCGAGGACCACTGGGTCGGCGAGGCGGGACGTGCCGACGCGATCGCCGCATCCGGTGGCCTGCAGCGCAAGCCGATCGAGCAGATCATCATCTCCGCCCGCTCCGGCCAGCTGGACCAAGCGCGCGCCGCGGCGGTGGCCGCCGAGGTGGCGAGCCGCATGCGCGCGCTGCCCGCAGTGGAAACCGTTGCGCCGCCGGTCCGTTCGGGCGACGGCGCGATGCTGCTGGTCGAAGTCACCATGAAGGGGCCCGACGAGGCGGCCGACAAGCAGATCGACTCCCTGCTCGCGCAGACCGAGCAGGTGCAACAGCGCCACCCGGCGTTGCTGGTGGAGGAGACCGGCAACGTCTCCAGCGGCGTGGGAGTCGATCAGCAGCGCAGCGATGACCTGGCGTTGTCCGAAGCGATCACCCTGCCGGTCACGCTGATCACGCTGCTGGTCGTCTTCGGCTCGGTCCTGATGGCCGGGGTGCCGCTGCTGCTCGCCCTCTCGTCGATCGCGGCGGCCATGGGCTTGTCGACGCTGGTGTCGCACGTGGTGCCGGATGTGGGCGTGGGCAACAACATCATCCTGCTGATCGGGATGGCGGTCGGCGTCGACTACGCGCTGTTCTACCTCAAGCGGGAGCGGGAGGAGCGGGAGCGGGGCGGACGGCTCGATTCGGCCGCGATCGTCGGGCTGGCGGCCGAGACCGCCGGGCGGACGGTGGTCGTCTCCGGCATCGCGGTGATCGTCTCCACTGCGACGCTCTACCTGGCCGCCGACGTGATCTTCTCGTCGCTGGCCACCGGCACGATCACCGTCGTGCTGGTCTCGGTGGTCAGCTCGCTCACCGCGCTGCCTGCGCTGCTGGTGATCCTCGGCCGGCGCGCCGAGCGCCGCGCCAAGCCGGCCAAGCCCAAGAAGGTCCGAAGTGGACGGATCTGGGACGCGATGCTGCGACCGGCGGCGAAGCGTCCGGTGCTCACGCTGTGTGTCTCGTCGGGGATCCTCCTGCTGCTCTCGTTACCGCTGCTCGGCATGCAGATGCGGGTGCTCAACAAGGACAGCCACTCCCGGGAGATTCCCGTGATGCGGACCTACGACCGGATGACGGCCGCCTTCCCCGAGCTGCGGACCCGGCACGACGTCGTCGTTCGCGCCAAGCCGGCTGATGCCGAGAAGGTGCGTGCCGCGCTGGTGGATCTCGGCAGGCGCGTCCAGGGCGATCCGCTGTTCATGCCGTCCGCGCCGCCGCAGACGTCGTGGGACGGGCGGGTGAGCATGCTGCAGCTCTCGGTGCCGTTCAAGACGAGCTCCGAGCAGGCGGCTCGGTCGTTGACGCACCTCCGGTCCGACTACGTGCCCGCGACCGTCGGCGCGCTGCCCGGCGTCGAGGCGGTGGTCAGCGGGGACGTCGCACACGACGTCGACTACCTGGCTCACCAGAACAGCAAGCTACCGCTGGTCATCACCGCGTTGCTGCTGCTGACCTTCGTGGTCTCGGTGGTCGTCTTCCGGTCCGTGGTGATCGGGCTGGTCGGGGTCGCGCTCAACCTGCTGTCCGCGGCGGCGTCGATGGGTCTGCTGGTGATCTTCTTCCAGTACGGGCTGGCTTCGACGCTGTTCGGCTTCGATCCCAGCGCCACCAGCGCGATCGGTTCGCGGGTGCCGCTGTTCCTGTTCGTCATCCTCTTCGGGCTGTCGATGGACTACCAGATGTTCGTGGTGAGCCGGATCAGGGAGGCCGCGCTGCGCGGCGTGCCGACCAGGCAGGCGGTCCTGCAGGGCGTCGAGCAGTCGGCGAAGGTCGTGACCAGCGCGGCGATCGTGATGGTGACGGTGTTCGCCACCTTCATGTTCCTGCACCTGGCGGAGATGAAGCAGATCGGCTTCAGTCTCGCGGTCGCGGTCCTGCTGGACGCCTTCGTGATCCGCGTCCTGATCCTCCCCGCCGCCCTGACCCTCCTGGGCCGGGCGTCGTGGTGGCCGTCGCGCCTGATGCGCCGCACCGAACCCGAAACCATCCCGGCACGGCCTGCCCCGGTCGGCTAGCCGCCGTCGGGTCCATAGTGGACGTCATGGTGCCGCGCTCACGTAGGAGAGGACCTTCGCGAGGTGGTTCCGGGCGATCCGGCCGGCGGCCTCGGGGTCGCCGGCCCGGATCGCCTCGACGATCTCCTGGTGTTCGTGCTGGTCCACCGGTCGTTGCGCCTCGGATTCCCGCATCAGGCCCAACATGTCGAGCATCGCCTCACGGACGCGCTCGGCCAGCGAGTCGAACAGGCCCGTGATGATCGTGTTGTGCGCCGCCTCGACGATCGCCCGGTGGAACGCGAGGTCGGCGTCCACGAACTCCTCCGGCGCGGCGTGCTGGAGCGCCTCGCGCCGGGCGGCCGCGGCGGTGATCGCGGCGAGATCCTCGTCGGTGCGCTTCGCGGCGGCGAGGCGGGCGGCCTCCACCTCCACCGCGATGCGGCCCTCCGCCACGTCCGAGATCACCGCCTTGCGGACGGTCGTCGCCCAGTCCTCGACGGGCTCGGTCCGGATGACGTAGACGCCGGAGCCGTGGCGGGATTCGAGCACGCCGCGACCGGCGAGCTCGCGAACCGCCTCCCGGACCGTCGACCGGCCCACCCCGAACTCGGCGGCGAGGGCCGTCTCGCTGGGAACCTTCTCGCCGACCGGCCAGTCGCCGGAGCCGATGCGCCGCAGCATCGCCTCGGTGGCCTGCTCCGACAGCGGATATCGACGCAGCGACACGGGCAGCCTCCGAATTATCAGGTTGTCTGAGGACCTGACGTATTGTACGTTGCCAGCCATGTGGTTGGGAGCTCGCGGCCTTAGCGGCCGCGGCAGGGGCTGACCGGACCGGCGCCCCCTGCCGCGGGGTGTTGCCGCGCGCCGGTGGAGACGTCCGAATCCGGAAGGCAGACATGACCTCCCAACACATCCCCGCGCGTTGGAACCCGCAGCAGCCGTCGGGAATGCCGCACCGCCGCTATCGGAGCGCGTTCGACCGCGTCGCCGTCGCCGAGATCGACCGGACCTGGCCGCGCAACCGCATGACGCAGGCGCCGCTGTGGGTTCCCGTCGACCTGCGCGACGGCAACCAGGCGCTGGCCGAACCGATGGATCCGGCGCGCAAGCGGCGCTTCTACGAGATGATGACCGCGATCGGCTACAAGGAGATCGAGGTCGGATATCCGTCCGCGTCGCAGACCGACTTCGACTTCGTCCGGCTGCTCGCGGAAGCCGACCTGGTGCCGGAGGACGTCACCGTCGCGGTGTTCACCCCCGCCCGCCGCGACCTGATCGAGCGCACCTTCGAATCGATCGCCGGCCTGGACCGCGTCGTTGTCCACATGTACACCCCGACCGCGCCGCTGTGGCGCGACGCAGTGCTGCGCACCGGCCGGGACGACCTGCGCGAGCTGATCCGGAAGGCGGGCGAGGACGTGCTCCGCTGCGCCGGGGACCGGGCGGGGATCCGGTACGAGTTCTCCCCGGAGGTCTTCAACCTCACCGAGCCGGACTTCGCGATCGAGATCTGCAACATGATGATCGACCTGTGGGACGCAGGCCCCGATCGGCCGGTGATCATCAACCTGCCCGCGACGGTCGAGGTCGCGACGCCGAACGTGTACGCCGACCAGATCGAGCACCTGAGCAACAACCTCGACCGGCGGGACGACGTGATCCTCTCGGTGCACCCGCACAACGACCGGGGCACCGGGGTCGCGTGCGCGGAGCTGGCGGTGCTCGCCGGTGCGCAACGGGTCGAAGGCTGCCTGTTCGGCAACGGCGAGCGGACCGGGAACGTCGACCTGATCACGCTCGCGTTGAACCTGTACTCGCAGGGCGTGGATCCGATGATCGACCTGTCGGACATCGATTCGGTCCGCGACACCGTCGTGCACTGCAACCGGATCGGCGTGCACGAACGGCATCCGTACGTCGGCGAGTACGTCTACACCGCGTTCTCCGGGACGCACCAGGACGCGATCCGGAAGGGGTTCCAGCGGCACGCGCTCGCCGCGCTGGACAGCGGCGTGCCGGAATCCCAAGCGCGTTGGGAAGTTCCGTACCTGCCGATCGATCCGCACGACGTCGGCCGGGACTACGAGGCCGTGATCCGGGTGAACAGCCAGTCCGGCAAGGGTGGCATCGCCTACCTCATGCAGACCGAGCACGGGCTGGACCTGCCGCGCGGATTGCAGGCGGAATTCGCGCAGGTGGTGCAGCGGCACACCGACGACACCGGCGCCGAGGCGGACGCGGCGACGTTGTGGGAGCTGTTCTCCGCGACATACCTGGAGAACCCGGAGCCGTCGGTCGCGTTGACGGGCTGGTCGGTGAACCACGTGGCATCGGGTGATCGGCTGACCGCGACGCTGGAGGCCGACGGCGAGGCCACGATGCACGAGGTCGTGGCGGAAGGCGCCGTATCGGCACTGGTGCAGGTGCTGGAGAAGCACGACCGGCCGGTGGACATCGTGAACCTCGTCCAGCAGTCGATCGAGGCGGGACGCTCGGCTCGCGCCGCGACGTACCTGGAGCACCGCACGGCGGAGGGCACCGCGTGGGCGGTCGGGATCGATGTCTCGGTCGTCGCGTCGAGCCTGCGGGCCGTGATGGCCGCCGCGGGCTGAGCCCCTTGCGTCGTGAGCGTTTTGGATCGCTGTGGCGCTCCAAAACGCTCACGAGCTCGTGCACGGGTCACAGGCTGGCGTAGATGTCCCGGTACAGCCGCAGGGCTCGGGCTTCGAGGTCCGCCGGGTCCTGGCCGGTGAAGCGGTCCGGGCGGAGGCGGTCGATGCCGGGGATGTTCGACGGCCGGTCGCACATGAGCTCGACCAGGCCGCGGGCCGCGCCGCCGGCGCTCGTCACCCAGATCGCCACCGCCGACCAGAGGCCGGTGATGTCCGGGAGCGCGCCGAGGAACGGGAGGTTGTCGGGCGTCATCGCGAACACGCCGTTGAGCCGCTCGGCGATGGGGAAGCGGTGCGCGGCGGGCAGGAGTTCCATCGCGCTCCCGACTGCGTCGTCGAACGGCTCGCCGGGCCACGGCTGCTCCGCGATCCGGCCGAGCCGGTCGAGCGGAACCGGCTGCGGGGCGTGGTCGTAGGTGCCCAGGCCGAGGCGATCGCCGTGGTCGCGCGCGTAGACGTGGCGCTCGGGCCAGCGCACGAACGGCGTCCGCGCAGCGGATTCCGCCCGCTTCGGGCCGTAGACGTAGGGATGCGCGACGGGCGTGAGCGGAATCCGCTGATCCACCAGCGACGCGACGACCGGGCCCCAGATGCCGGAGGCCAGCACCACGTCGTCCGCCGGGAACGACTCCGTCGCGGTTCGCACCGCCGACACCCGGTTTCCGCGGAGCTCGATGCCGACGACCGCGGCGTCGTCGACGAATCGGGCGGAGCTGCGCTTCCGCAGCGCTGCGGTGATGACTCCGGCGCGCGCGGTGCCGTCGTCGGTGAAGTGCAGGCCGCGGCGGCAGTGCGCCGGATCGATCAGCTCCGGTGCCAGGGCCACCGTCTCGGCGGCGTCGAGCAGCCGGTGCCCAAGACCGGCCCGTGCCGCGAGTTCCGCCCGTTCTTCCAGCTTGGCCGCGGCTTCCGGAGTGCTGGCGACCTCCACGCCGCCGACGCGGTCGAAGCCTCGCACGCCGTCCAGTTCGAGGTCGTCGTACAGCTCGGCGCTCGCCCGCGCGAGCTCGGTCAGCACCGGCGTTTCGTTGAGCAGGCCCACGAAACCGGGCGCGTGCCCGGTCGAACCCCGCAGCTGCCCGGAGGGGCCCTGGTCGAGCACCGTCACCGACACGTCCTCGGGCAGCTGCGCCGCGATCGACGCCCCGACGATCCCCGCGCCGATCACCACAATCTTCCTTGCCATGGCAACGAACCTACGCGGTCCTCAAGCGATTTCGAGGACCGCCTTGCCGTGGAGGGTTCGGCCGAGCAGCGCCTCGATCGCCTCCGGCGCGCGATCCCAGGCTCCGCGCCAGGACACCTGCGGGTCGAGGTCGCCGGTCGCGATGTGTTCGGCGAGCCAGGTCAGGTCCGGGGCCAGGCCGGTGCAGCGGAGCAGGAAGAACGTGGCGATCGCGCGGTCGTGCCGGGCCGGCGCGCCGAAGAGCGCGCCGAACGGGAAGTTCTCGCCCTCGCCGGTGATGTGCCCGACCGCCACCAGCGTGCCGCCCTCGGCGAGCCGGTCGTGGGCGGCCACCAGCTGCTCGCCGCCGACCAGGTCGATCACACCGTCCACTGTGGCCGATTCGGCCGGGTTGGACACCACCTCGTGCGCGCCGAGCGCACGCAGCCCGTCGCCGTGCGCGGCCGGATTCCCGGTGGACGCGGTGACGTGCGCGCCACCCATCCGCGCCAGCTGCACGGCATATCGCCCGGTCCCGCCGGTGGCGCCGGTGACCAGCACCCGCTTGCCGAGGATCGGCCCGAGCCGGTGCAGTGCGCGCAGTGCACTCGCGCCGGCCACCGGAACGGTGCTGATCGCGCCGAGGTCGGCGTCATGCGGGACGGTGCCGATCAGGTGGGTGTCGACGGCTCGGAGTTCGGCCCACGCGCCGTCCACGCCCAGGGTGACGACCGGCGTGCCTTCGGCCGGGCCAGAGCCGTCGGCCGCCGCGCGCTCGACGACTCCCGCCGCGTCCCAGCCGAGGACGCTGCCGTCCGGGGATTCCTCCAGGATGTGCCGCACCTCGCCGTAGTTCAGCGAGGTCGCGGTGACCCGCACCAACGCCTGGTTGGGCGCGGGAACGGGATCCGGGGCTTGGCCGAGCCGGAGGCCGCCGGGTGCCGAGCGGTCGACGAGCAGTGCGCGCATGGTTCCTCGCATAAAAGTGATCCAGTAACTTATGTAACTGAGTACCATAAGTTTCATAGTCACATTAGTGCTCGGGTACTCTGTTCGCGATGAGCGCCCCGTCCCGCCCCGTCTCGCTGCGCGAGCGCAAGAAACTGCGCACCCGGCAGGCGATGATCGACACCGCCCTGGCGAAGTTCACCGAGCAGGGCTTCGACG
The DNA here is from genome assembly GCF_040655595.1 of Saccharopolyspora sp. NPDC050389. Lineage (NCBI taxonomy): Bacteria > Bacillati > Actinomycetota > Actinomycetes > Pseudonocardiales > Pseudonocardiaceae > Saccharopolyspora > Saccharopolyspora sp. NPDC050389. The sequence goes on along the minus strand of NZ_JBFAKG010000006.1, from coordinate 128,294 downwards.
CCACGACGGTCGACGAGCTGTGCGAGGCGGTCGAGGTCTCCAAGACCACGTTCTTCCGCTATTTCGGCTGCAAGGAAGACGTGGCGCTGGCGCCGACCGAAGATCTCTGGACGGAGTTCCTGGCCGACCTCGAAGCCCGCGAGCAGGACGACCGGCCGCTGCTGGAGGTCGCGCAGGACGCGGTGCTCGCGGCGCTGCGGCGGATGCCCGACGAGGGCTGGGCGGAGCGGGTGCTGCTCAGCAGGCGGCTCGCCGCCGTGACGCCGTCGATGGACGCGCACGGCCTGCAGTTCTGCGGCCGGACCACGCGTTCCGCGATGGAGATCCTGCACCGCCGCTTCGGGCTGCCCGATCAGGCCGACGTGCGCGCCCGCCTGGCGCTGGACCTGCTGGTCGCGGCGTTCCACTGCGCGCTGGAGATGTGGCTGGCGCGGGAGGATTCGCACACCCGCGACGACCTGATCGACTGCGTCGGAGAAGCCTTCGCGGCGATCCCCGAAGCCCTCACCTTGTCTCCGAGCGAGTGGAGACACTCGTGAGTGCTGACTCCGGTAAGAACCGGACTTGCCGCTCACGAGCGGCGACGTGCTGTCGTGAGTGTTGAGTCCGGTAAGAACCGGAGTCATCGCTCACGAGCGGGTCAGCCGGAGACCGCCCGGAGGGCGCCGGGCTGGCGGCCGTCGAGGCGGTCGAGCGTCGCGGTGGCCGCTTCGTCGGCCGGCAAGTAGATGATCAGCCGCTGGTCGGCGTCCGGCAGTTCCGCGATCTCGAAGTTCAGGAGCAGCTCGCCGACCTCCGGATGCACCCAGCGCTCCGCGCCGGTGCGTTCGAGCACGGCGGCGGGAGTCTCGAACCTGCTGGTGAAGGCTGCTCCGGCGGCGCCCGTCAGCTCCGTGGCGAGGCTCGCGGAGTGCGGGTCGTCGGCGCGGAACCCGAGCTTGAGGAAGTTGGCCAGGGCGTCGGCGATGCGCGCCCACTCGGGATGCGCGGTGCGGGCGCGATCGTCGGTGAACATGAAGCGCAGCAGGTTCGGCGGATCGGCGTCCAGGACGCCGAGCGGGCCCGCCAGCCGCCGGTAGCCGGCCGTGCATGTGAGCACGTCGCAGATCCGGTTGACCACCAGTGCCGGGCTCGGTTCGAGCCGGTCGAGGATCGCCTGCACGCTCGGGCGCACGGTCCGACCGGGCGGCTCGGCCACCCGCGGGCACAGCGCGGTCGGCTTGTTGTGGCCGAGGATCAGCCACAACTGCTCGCGCTCCTCGACGGACAGCCGTAGGGCTCCGACGATGGCGCCCAGCACCTCGGCGGACGGATGGCGGTCGCGGCCCTGCTCAAGCCTGGTGAGGTATTCGACGCTGATCCCGGCGAGCGTCGCCAGTTCGGCGCGCCGCAGCCCGGGCGTCCGCCGCCGGGGCCCGGTGGGCAGGCCCACTTCGGCGGGGGTGAGGGCTTCCCGGCGGGCGCGCAGGAAGGCCCCGAACTCGTTGTCGCGCACGATCGGAACCTACCTGCCCGGGGCGCGCTGGTGGTGGCCCTGCGAGGGCCAGCATCGGCGCGGTCTCCCTCCGCCGCGGCGAGCCGGGCAGGTTCGAGTCATGACCGCTGAAACGACCGCACTGCCCTTGAAGACCGGCCGCTGGGCGCTCGACCCGCTGCACTCCTCGGTCGGCTTCGCGATCCGCCACCTGGGGGTTTCGAAGGTGCGGGGCCGCTTCGCCGAGGTCGACGCCGAGCTGTTGGTCGGCGAGACGCTCGACGAAAGCGCGATCACCGCCACCGTCGCCATCGCGTCCATCGACACCGGCAACACCGACCGTGACGCGCACGTCCTCGCCCCCGACCTGCTCGACGTCGAGAAGCGCCCGACGCTGGCCTTCCGCTCCACCCGGCTGCGCGGCGAAGGCGAGGACTGGACGCTCGAAGGGGAGTTGACCATCGGCGAGGTGACCAGGCCGATCGCCTTCGACGTCGAGTTCGGCGGCGTCGAGGATCTCCCCGGCGGCACCCGGCACGCCGGGTTCGAGGCGAACGGCGAGATCCGCCGCCGCGACTACGGCATCAACTTCGGCGCCGGGGAGGCGCTGCTCGGCGACGTTGTGAAGATCCAGCTGGACGTGCAGTTCGTCGAGCCGGAGTGACCGGCCGCGAGTCTTCCGGGCGGTCGCGGCGGCCCGGAAGGCTCACGGCACCTGCCTAACTCGATCGAGTGACTGCCAGTCGGGTGGTGTGCCGACCGGGAAGGTGACCCGGCGGAGCCGCCGCGGTCGGCACCCTCCGTGGCCGGCTGAAGGGGCTTCGGGTCCGGGCCGCGCGCCGTTCACCGGGACTTGTGACCACTGTGGACGCTGGGTGTCGGCGGTGGGCCCTTGTGGTGGATTCGCCGACACCTGCGTGCGGGACACCGCGAATTGCCTGTTTTCATGCCATTGAGCCAGTTCCGAAATGCATTGTCAGCGCAGTTCGGCTCCAATCTTGCCGGAACCGCCCGCGTGCCGGATTCGAATGACCGGCGATCAGGTGCGGAATTCGGCCCGGCCGCCGCGTGAATGACCACGGGTGGCGGGAGGAGTGGAAAAACGCAATGGCAATGCGAGAAAAGACCGCGGTCGGCGTGTTGGCCGGCCTGCTCCTCGGCAGCGCGCTTTGCACCGCCGGAGCCTTCGCCGCCCCGATTGTGCACGATGCCCACCGGCAGCCGCCGCCGCCCGGGCCGGATCTCGCCGCGCACTTCGCCGCCCGCGCGCCCAGCAAGCCCCCGCCAGCGGATGAATCGACCGAGACCTGGGTGTCGCCGACGGACGGCGAGATCAGCAGCGGTTTCGGCGGGCGTTGGGGCACCATGCACAACGGCGTGGACATCGCCAACGACATCGGCACTCCGATCCGCGCCGCCGCGCGAGGCACCGTCATCGATTCCGGCCCGGCCGCCGGATACGGCATGTGGATCAGAATTGCGCACCGCCAGGACGTCGTTTCGATTTATGGCCATATCGACGAGGATTTCGTCGAGGTCGGGCAACCGGTGCGGGCCGGGCAGCAGATCGCGACCATGGGCGATCGCGGCCAATCCACCGGTCCGCACCTGCACTTCCAGATCGAGGTGGCGGGGCAGCCGGTCGATCCGGAGCAGTTCTACGACGCCGTGGGCGCCGAGCTGACGCATCGGTAGCGCGTGTATTCGGCGACCTCCGGTTGACCGGCGCGCGGGCGCCGCTGTCAGAGTGGCAGGCCCCGGAAGCCGCCCACGATGTCCGGCACGGCAGCACTGGCTGTTATCACTGCGCGTTATCGATCGTGCAGCGGCGCGCGAACTCAGCGACGATCACCCGGCGCATCCGGTAGTGGGTCGATCGGCCGAATGGATCATCACCCTCCTGGTCGATTGTCGTAGTGCTCCGGGAGCTACTTCGATCGCATTAACGCGCTGGAAGGATCGATGTGATGGAGCGAGTGGATACAGCCGGGATCGTCGGCGGTGGGGTGCTCGCCGGGGATGGCCAGCCGTCGGGCTGGGAACGCCGGATCGCGGAGCGGTCCGAGGAGCACTACCGCGCGAGGCTGGTGCAGCGGCTGCTGCTGGCCTGGGCGGTGCCGGGCAACCTGTTGCTGATCGGCGTGGCCGCGGTCGCGCTGTGGTTATGGACGTCCGCACTGCCCGCCGGGATCGTGTTCGTGCTGGCGCTGGCCTCGCTGGTGGTGTCGGCGAAGTTCGTCTACCAGCAGCACTTTAAGGTTCGCGCGGTGGAATCAGAACTGCGTGCGCTGGAGTACGCGCACCGCGAGCACCTGCTGGACGAACTGGGGCCTGGGGATTTGCTGGGGGCGCACAAGCGCTACCGGGCGCAGCTGCCCGAGCTCATCGAGCGCTACCGGGTCGAGGCCCGGCGGGATCGCTGGAAGGACAACGTCCTGCAGACGGTGATCATCGGTGGCTCGATCATCGCCGCGACGGCGACGGCGACGGCGACGGCGGCATCGGTGTCCGTTGTGGACGTTCGGTGGGTCGCGGTGGCGTTGTGCCTGCTGGTGGCGCTCGCGGCGGCGTTCGCCGGGCATGCAAAGTACCGGGAACGGTCGGCCGCGTGCCAGCAGACCGCCGACGCGTTGGAGCGCGAGTACGAGTCGGTGGAGCTGCGGGTGGGCCGGTACCGGCGGTTCGACAGGGAGAGCGAGGCCTACGCCGAGTTCGCCGACGCGGTCGGGGCGCTGCGGGCCGAGCGGGCGCGTCGGTTGCCGTCGGCATCGACGGAGGGGATCGGCCAGTAGTCACTTCCGCGTCGATTCCCACGAAAGTGGAAGAAATAGGCGAGAATTGATCACTGACCGTCCGCATTTCCCACTTATGTGATCGCTGAATGGTGGAGGGTGATCCTTCCGTAATCTCCGGCCCGGCGCACAGGAATCGGCCTGTGCAGAGAGGAGCATTGCGATGAAGCGCACCCTTACCGCAGCGGCCGCTGTGTTGGTCGGCGGCGCCGGCGCGGTCGGCTTCGCAGCTACCGCGAACGCGGCCGAGACCCCGCAGCTGCCCGCGGAGCTGCCCACGGACAACAACCTCGCGCAGACGGCGTACCACTTCGCGGGCACGCTGCACTCCGCGCAGCAGACCGTGGGTGACGTCGTTCCGGCCGAGGAGCACCTCACCGGCCGCAGCGGCGGCGGCGACCCGCTTGGTGGCGTCACCGGCGCGCTCGGCGGAAGCCCGCTCGGCGGCGTGACCGGCGGCAAGAGCCTCGACCCGAGCAGCGCGCTCGGCGCGGTGCCGGTCGGCGACGTCGTCCCGGCCCTGCAGGCCGCGCCCATGGCCCGCACCGGCGGCCCGGCCAACGACCTGCTGCCGCCCGGGGTGGACTCGACGCTGCAGGGCGCGCCGCAGACCAAGCCCGCGCAGCAGGACGTCGACCTGGTGGGCGAGGCAGTCCACGGCGTGGCGTCCAGCACCCCGGTCGCCGGCTCCCAGCTGCCGCTGGCCAAGAGCGGCGACGCGATCGGCGGCCTCACCGGCCCGCAGGGCCCGCTGGGCGGCCTGACCAACGGCCTCCCGGTCGGCAAGACCGACCCGACCACGGCGCTGGACAAGGTCAACGACGTGGTCAGCCACGGCCCGCTCGGCGGCGTCAACCAGCTCGGCTCCTGACCGCGCCCGTCTGCCACGCCGGAAGCCGACAACGAAGATCGCGATTGGTCGCGGCGCGGACCGCACCGCTGGACCGGCGGACGACTTCCGCTGACGGCGCCCCCCAAGACGATTCGATGGCCCCTGCCGAACCGGCGGGGGCCATCGCCGTCAGGCGAGTTCGACGGTGCCGGCCGAGCCGTGCACGGTGATCCGTTGGCCGTCGGCGATGCGGGTGGTGGCGTCGGGAACGCCCACCACCGCGGGGATTCCGTACTCCCGGGCCACCGTCGCGCCGTGCGAGTTCGGTCCGCCCATCTCCATCACCAGGCCGCCCGCGGTCAGGAACAGCGGCGTCCAGCCCGGATCGGTGGACGGCGCGACCAGGATTTCGCCGGGCGCGAGCTGCGCGCGGACCGGATCGTGCACCACGCGCGCCGTGCCGGTCACGGTGCCCGCCGAGGCGGATGTCCCAGCCAGTTGCCCGTCAACCGTCGCCACCGGCAGTGCCGCTTCGGGCTCGGTGCCGTCCGAGAGCAGCACGCGCGGCGGGCGTCGGCGCCGCAGTTCCCTTTCGCGCGTTTCGCGGCGCTGTGCCACCAGATTCCGGTGGTCGGTGCCGGCGATGGCCTCGTCGATCTCTTCGTATTCCAGGAAGAACACGTCCTCCGCGAGCTCCAAGCGGCCGTTCGAGGCGAGTTCCCGGCCCACGGCCTGCAGATGCCGGCGGGCGTTCGCGATCGCCAGCACGACGCAGTACTTCGGCAGTTCGCGGAGCCCGGCGAGCTGGCGCACCCGATCCATCGCGAAGCCGGCGACGCGTGCTCGCAGCGGGTTCCTGCGGCGCAGCCGGGACACGATCTCGGCGGCCATTCGCTCGGCCTCGGCCACGCCGCGCCGGTACTGCTCGTCGGCGTCGTGCCCGCTCTCGCCGGTCCGCACGTAGTTCGCGATGAGCCCGAGCACGTGCGTCGGGTCCTCCGACCAGCGCGGCACGCCGACGTCGATCTCCGCGACCGTCCGGTGCCCGTTGCGCTCCAGGAAGTCATCGAGTCCACTTTGGACTTTCGTGGGCAGGGTTCGGTGCTGGTAGCGCGCGGCGAGCTCGTCGGCGGAGGATTCGGCGAACGGCCGGGCGGTTTCGGGATCCTGGCGGGCGAGTTGCGCGATGCCCCACAGCTCCAGGTCCATCTCGGTGGTGACGTTGTGCGGGATGCCGCGCAGCACGATCTGCACCTCCTCGGCGGTGGCGGCCCTGCCGACCAGCTTCGGCAGCAGCCGGCTGAGGAAGAGGACGGGCAGCATCCGCACCGGGATCTGCGCGATGCGCGGAACCGCGATCTCCGTGATGCCCCGCCGAGCCGCGGCCAGCCGCTCGCGCGCGGACGACGGCTCGGCGCTCGCCAGGGCCGTCCGGATCTCCGGCACCATGCCGAAGAGCAGGTCACGGGTGCGCGCGGGATCGCGCAGCGTGCGCGCCAACTCGATCGGAGCCTTGGTGTGCGCCAGGATTCCGCCGAGCCGGCGCAGCAGCGGCCACGGGATCTTCGGGTCCAGCGGGAGGCGCGGATCGTCGAGCAGCGACTCGAAGACCTTGCCGGTCCGGGCTTCGGCCGCCGCGAACACCTGGGGCCCCACGGTGCGGCCGATCCTGCTGCGGGTCATGCCGGTGATGTCGGCGAACAGCCAGCCGTCGGCCTGCCGCCACAGCTTCGGCCGCTGGCCGTCGGCCGGGATGCCGATGTTGCGCATGAGGTTGGTGAGCATCAGTGCCAGTGTCGCCGCGCCCAGCGGCGTGATCGGCCGGTAGACGCCCTGCACCACGTTGATCGACAGGTAGACGTGCAGGCCGTCGAGCGGCTCGGCGGGCAGCGGGAACAGCGTGGTGACCGGCCGCGACTGGGTCAGCCAGGTCGTGCCGTCGACGTCGATGGCCCATTCGATGTCCTGCGGCGCTCCGTAGTGCCGCGCCACCTCCGCGCCCAGCGCGGCGAGCGCGCGGGCTTGGTCGTCCGTGATGGACGGCAGATCGGCTTGCTGCGCAACGGATTCCGTGCCGCCGCCGGACTTCGGGCGGATGCTGGCGGGCTTGTCGCCGAGCTGCTTCGCGGTGACCCGGCCGGACTCCACCACGAAGTTGTCCGGGGTGACCGCGCCGGACACCACCGATTCGCCGAGCCCGGTGTTCGCGTCGATCACGGCCTCGGAACGCCGCCCGGTGACCGGGTTCGCGGTGAACAGCACGCCGGCCGCGGCCGCGTCGACCATGCGCTGCACGACGACCGCCAGTCGCACCGCGCGGTGGTCGATTCCGTTGGCCGCGCGGTAGGCCACCGCCCGGTCCGTCCACAGTGAACTCCAGCAGCGGCGCACCGCGTTCAGCAGTGCTGCCTCGCCGACGACGTTCAGGTAGGTGTCCTGCTGGCCGGCGAAGCTGGCGTGCGGCAGGTCCTCGGCGGTCGCGGAGGAGCGCACCGCCACCGGCGCGTCCGGGCCGAGTTCCACGTAGGCGGCGGTGATCGCGGCGGCCAGCCCGGCCGGGAGCTCGGCGCCGGCGAGGCGGGAGCGGATCTCGGCGGCCGAGCCGGGCAGCCGGTCCAGCAGGTCTTCGGTCAGTTCCCGGCAGGCCTCGTCGTAGGCGCGCGTGCTGATGCAGAAGCCGGGCGGTACCCGGAAACCGGCCGCCGAGAGCTCGCCCAGGTTCGCGGCCTTGCCGCCGACCAGCTCGCCGTCGCCGGCGCCGATCTCGCCGAGGTCGAGCAGGGTTCGGGTCTCCAGGGTGCTCATCGCAAAACCTCCCTCGCCGTTGGAAGCAAGGTAGCGCGCAGGCGGCCAATAAATCAACACGTGTTGAATTATTCGCTAGGCCATTCGGGGGGTATCGACGGCCGCCGCATCACGAGCCGGGCGGATCGCCATTCCTCCCCAGGAGGAAGGAGCGGGGATGCATTGGTGGATGGCGGTAGCGACGATGTCCGGCCTGGTGGTACTCGCTCCGGCGATCTCCAGGCAGTTGCGCCGGCGGCGAGCGGTGGCGCGGGCGCGGGCGGAGCTCGCCTGGTTCTACCAACCGCGCTCGCCGCGCGAGCGGTTCACACCGGGCAGCGGCAAGCACGCCGCGACGACTCCGGTCGTCGTGCTGCGCCGGTCCGATGGCACGACGCTGGGGATGCACCGACCTTCGAAGGCGCGGCGGCGCTGACGTGGCCCAGGGCACAGGAAACGAAGTTGCTTCGCATTTGATCGGGGGTCATGCTGGACGCCGCCAACTAGTTGAGTGCTGCAAGCAAGTTTTCTGGGGATGTTCGTGCGGCAGCGCTCCGGCCGGCCTCGCACGCCGGCACATCTCGAAGAGCAACCCCTGGAAGGGAAAGCCATGTCGGAAATGGCTGTGCCCCCGGCGCAGGCCCCGGCACCAGCACCAGCACTGACGCACCGCCAGATCCTGACGGTGCTCACGGGCCTTCTGCTGGGCATGGCCCTGGGCGCGCTCGACCAGACCATCGTCGGCTCGGCGATCCGGGTCATCGCCGACCAACTGCACGGGCAGACCGCACAGGCCTGGGTGACCACGGCCTACCTGATCACGGCCACTATCACCACGCCGCTGTACGGCAAGCTTTCCGACATCTACGGCCGCAAACCCCTCTACCTGACCGCGATCTCGCTGTTCCTGGTCGGCTCGCTGCTGTGCGGGATGGCGAACTCGATCTACGAGCTCGCCGCGTTCCGCGCCATCCAGGGCCTCGGCGGCGGTGGCCTGATGTCGCTGGCGCTGACGATCATCGCCGACATGGTGCCCGCACGGCAGCGCAGCCGCTACCAGGGCTACTTCATGGCGGTGTTCGGCACCGCCAGCGTGATCGGCCCGGTGATCGGCGGCCTGTTCGCCGGCCTGGACAGCTTCCTCGGCATCGACGGCTGGCGCTGGGTGTTCCTGGTGAACCTGCCGGTCGGGCTGGCGGCGCTGGCCGTCGTCGCCAAGGTGCTCAACGTGGCCACCGAGCGGGTCCGGCACCGCATCGACTACCTGGGCGCCGTGGCGCTGGTCGTGCTGCTGGTGCCGCTGCTGACCGTCGCCGAGCAAGGCCGCGAGTGGGGTTGGCTGTCGCCGATCGCGCTGACCATGTACGGCATCGGCGCGGTCGGGCTGGTGCTGTTCGTGTACGCCGAGAACCGGATGGGCGCGGAGGCGCTGCTGCCGCTGCGGATGTTCCGGCGGTCGTCGTTCCGGATGGGCAACCTGCTGAACTTCCTGGTCGGCATCGGCATGTTCGGCGGGCTGAGCTCCGTGCCGCTGTACCTGCAGATCGTCAAGGGCCTGAACCCGACCGAGGCGGGGATGATGCTGCTGCCGATGACCGCCGGGATCATGATCTCGACCGGCGTGGTCGGCAAGCTGATCGCCAAGACCGGCCGGCTGAAGGTCTTCCCGATCGTCGGCTCCGCGTTCATGGCCGTCGCGCTGTTCCTGTTCAGCCTGATCGGCGTGGACACCTCGCTCGTCCAGGTGGGACTGACGGCGGTGGTCATGGGCGGCGGGCTGGGCATGCTGATGCAGACCCTGACGCTCGTCGTGCAGACCGGCGCCACCTCGCGCGACATGGGCGTGGCGACGGCCTCGGTGAACCTGTTCCGGCAGACCGGCGGCACCGTCGGCGCGGCGGCGTTCCTGTCGGTGCTGTTCAGCACGGTCGGCGGGCGGATCGCGGATTCGACGCGCGCGGCCCTCGCCACGCCGGAGTTCACCGCGGCGCTGCACGACCCGGAGGTGCTGGCGAACCCGGTGAACCGGATGTTCGTCGAATCGTTGCAGTCGGGTGGCGCGGCCGGGATCGACATCAACGACACGTCGTTCCTGTACGGCCTGGACCCGCGCCTTGCGCGGCCGATCCTGGAGGGCTTCGCCAGCTCGATGGACACGGTGTTCTTCGTCGGCGGCTGCGTGGTGCTGGTGGCCTTCGCGCTCACCTGGTTCCTCCGCGACATCCGCCTGGACTGACCGGCGACTTATCCACAGGATCCGCACTTATCCACAACACTGTGGATAAGTGTGCCGAACCGCTGGTCAGGACCCGTGCGTGTGTTGTGCTGCTATGGCGACACAACACGCGCACGGCTAGCACCTGCGGAAACGTTCCACCCCGAACATGCGAAAGGCCCTCACCGCATCCAGCGCGGTAAGGGCCCTTCTATGGGGCGGAAGTTCAGTGCCCCTGTTCCTTGGCTCGCTCGTACGAGCGCTTGATCTCCGCTTCGGCCTCGGTGCGGCCGACCCACGTTGCACCCTCCACGCTCTTGCCCGGCTCCAGGTCCTTGTACACCTCGAAGAAGTGCTGGATCTCCAGCCTGTAGAACTCGGAGAGGTGGTGGATGTCGCGCAGGTGCTCCTGCCGCGGGTCATCCGAGGGCACGCAGATGACCTTGTCGTCGCCGCCCTTCTCGTCGCGCATCCGGAACATGCCGATGGCACGCGACTTGATCAGACAGCCGGGGAACGTGGGCTCCTGAACCAGGACCAGCGCGTCCAACGGGTCGCCGTCCTCGCCGAGGGTGTCCTCGACGAACCCGTAATCCGCCGGGTACTGGGTGGCGGTGAACAGCGTCCGGTCGAGACGGATGCGTCCGGTCTCGTGGTCCACCTCGTACTTGTTCCGGTTCCCCTTGGGGATCTCGATCGTGACGTCGAAGTCCACGCGGTTCCTCACTCGTCTTGCGTCGGATGCAGCCGCCCGCTCGCGCGCGCGACCACGTCTAGTGTGGACCACGGCAGCTCCCCGGGCCCCACCGCAGTGTGGGAGCTCGCAATCTGGCAGGCTGGCGATCCGTCGAGGAGGAGCACGTGCCCGAACCCCAGAACACCGGGGGTGAGGTGTCCGAAACCGACGTCCGTGCGTCAACACCGGATAGCGAGAGCCCGACCCGAAACGATGCGTCGTCCCAGGACGGCACGCCGCCGGACCGGCCCGCCGATGACGCGGAGCCGTCGGAGACCACCCAGCCCCGGAACGACCCGAACCCGCCGACCGAGGCCGTGACCTCGTCGGAAGCCGCGGCGCCCGAAGGATCGGAGCAGCCCGGCGAGGCATCCGGAGAGCCGTCGGCCGATGAGATCAACAACACATCGGCCGAGCAGCCGGCGACCGCGTCGAAGCGAGTCGCGGGCAGCCTCGGCGAGACCGCCGAGGAGGACACCGCCGCCGTAGCGGAGACCGCGCGGTTGGCCAGCGTTGCCGAGCCGGGGGAGCAGTCGCCGCAGGAGGCGGGGACCGCGCGGTTGGCGACCGTCGATCGCGAGGCTCTCGACGGCGGCTCGCAAGCTCAGGCTTCGGGCGACGACGAGGCCACCGCGCAGCAGACCGCCCGGCTGAAGACCGCGGCCGCTGATGTGTCGTCGCAGGCCAGCGAGGCTGGTGAGAGCGGGGCGGTCCAGGAGACCTTGCCGATCGCCGCCAGCGGCGTCGGCAGCGAGGCCTCGAAGGAGGCTGCGGCGAGCTCGACGAAGCGCGTCGCCGGAAACCTCGGTGAAGAACCCGCGTCCGATGCGGCAGCGCAGACCGGCGAAGCCGCGCCCGAGGCGAAAACCGACGACGAGCCCGCCGAGGATTCGGCCACCGCGCCCGAATCGAAGCCCGAGTCCGCGGAAACCGAAGCCGACGCGGAGGAAGGCGCCGCTGGCGCGGAAACCGGTGCTGCCGAGTCCGAAGCGGCAGCCGACGCGACGACGGCCGACACCGAATCCGAACCGGTCTTCCCCAGCGCCGACGCCGAAGAAGAGGTCGATTCCGCCGCGGAAACCAGCGCGGAAGCCGAAGCGGACACCGAATCCGCACCCGTCGAGTCCGAGGGATCTGCGGCGGCTGAAGCCGAACCCGCTGCCGGATCGGAGAAAACGGCAGCCGATGACGTCGCATCCGGCGAGGTTGCCGAATCTGGCGCGGCAGCGGATTCCGGCGAGGCAGCCGAATCCGAGACAGCCGAATCCGAATCCGACGCTGCCGCTGGTGAGCCCGAAGCCACGGCCGACGCCGAATCCAGCGAGGCTGAAGCCGAACCCGCCGCCGAGTCCGAATCGGCTGCGGAATCGGGAACGGCCGCCGAGGACGGGACGGCTGGTGGGCCTCGAAGCTCGGACGAATCCGGTGCGGAAACCGAGTCGGGAACCGCCGCCGAATCCGGTGCGGCTGCCGCCGTAGCTGCGGCCTCCGGATCGAAAGAGCCCGGCACGGCCGCCGAATCCGACGACACCCCTGCCAAGGACGATGCCGAGCCCGAAGCAGAGCCGAGCGACGCCGGGCCCGATGCGGAAGCTGCGGACACCGAGTCCGAGACCGAAACGACTGCTGACTCCGCGCCAGGCGCAGAGGCCGAGCAGGAAGAGGAAGCCGAGACCGCAGCGGTCGACCCCGAACCCGGCGTAGTTGCTGACACCGGCACCAAGTCGACAGACGTCGTCGAGGCCGGTGACGCCGCTGAGGCGGCAGCCGAGTCCGGAACGGACGTCGCGGAAACCACCTCGGCGGCCGAATCCGAAACGAGCGCAGTCTCCGGAACCGCAACGACGCCCGAGCCGGAGACCGCTGGAAGTTCACCCGGCGAAGGCGTCGCCGCTGCTGCCGAGCCGGAATCCGAGCGCGGTGCGGGCAACGACCGGGAGACCGCAGGTCAGGCGCGCGTCGCCGAGCCGCCGGTCGCGCCTGCCGAGCAGACGCAGCAGTTCTCGCCGATCACCGATGCGACACCGGCTCCGAGCGGCACCGCGGCGGCACCGCCGCCCAGCAGCGTCGAGCAGACGCAGCAGATCAGCCGGGTCGAGGCCGCTGGTCTCGCCGGGCCGCCGCGCATCGACCAGACGCAGCAGATTCCGCGGATCAACGCGCCCAAGCAGTCCGCGCCGATCGATTCGACGCAGCAGATCGCGAGGATCCCGGCCGAGACTGAGTCGGAGAAGACCACCCGGATCGACCTAAAGGACCTCGAAGCGCTGCGTGCCGCCGATCCGGGGCCCGCGACGCAGCAGATCAAGGCCGTGCCGCCGGTCGCTCCCGCCGAGCGGACGCAGCAGTTCGCCCGGCCCGACTTCGACGGTCCGCCGCCGCGCACCGCGTCGGCGGCGGACTTCGCGGGATTGACCGCGCCGCACGCCAAACCCACCGGCGGTTCGCTCGCCCCGCCCGGCCCGACCGCGTCGCCCGAGGACTTCGCGGGCCTGGCCCCGCCCCGGGCGCAGCCGCAGCGCATCGAGCCGCAGCAGGCTTCGCCGGCGGACTTCGCCGGTCCCGCCGCGCCGCAACCGGCTTCGCCGGCGGACTTCGCGGGCCTGGCCGGCTCGCGGGCGCAGCCGCAGCGGATCCCGCCGAACGCTCCGCCCACGCCGCCGCCGGTGAGGGCCGAGCCGCCGAAGGCTGCGCCGCGACGGCGCCGCGGAGTGCTGATCGCGGTCGCGGTGGCCGTTGTCGTGCTGCTCGGGGCGGGCGTCGCGTTCGGCCCGAACCTGGTCGATGCCCTGATGAAGACGCAGATCGCGGAGCCGCCCGCGCCGGTGCAGCTCAACCCGTCGTTCAAGCCGCTCGACCGGAACGCGCCGCAGCCGCAGCAGTCCGGCATCCGCTCGGCGCTGGCGGGACCGCTCTCCGACACCCAGGCCCTGGGCACGCTCGGCGGCGTCGTGCTCGACGCCCAGACCGGGTCGGTGCTGTGGCAGCAGAACCCGGACCAGGCGCTCATGCCCGCGTCCACCGGCAAGCTGCTGACCACCAGCGCGGCGCTGCTCGTGCTCGATCACCAGCACCGCTTCACCACCAAGGTGGTTCGCGGCAGCACGCCGGGCAGCGTGGTGCTGGTCGGCGGTGGCGATCCGACGCTGTCGAAGCTGCCGGCCGGCGAGGAGTCGGTGTACGAGGGCGCGCCGCGGCTCGACGACCTGGCGGCCCAGGTCAAGGCCGCGACCGGCGGGAACGTGACGTCCGTGCAGGTCGACACCAGCCGGTACACCGGGCCGACCGTCGCCCCGGGCTGGCTGCCGCAGGACGTGGCGGCCGGGTTCTACTCGCCGATGGAACCGGTGATGCTCGACGGCGGCCGGGCCGATCCGAAGCGGGACACCAGCCCGCGTTCGCCGACGCCGGCGACGCAGGCCGCGCAGGCGCTGGCGGCCCGGCTCGGCCTCTCGGACGCGTACGTGTCGGAGGGCACGGCGCCACCGAACGCACAGGTGCTCGGGCAGGTCCAGTCGGCGACCGTGCAGGACATGGTCGAAACCACGCTGCAGCGCTCGGACAACATCCTCGCCGAGGCGCTGGCCCGCGAGGTCGCCATCGCCACCGGGAACGAGCCGTCGTTCGCGGGCGGGTCCAGGGCGGTGCACGAGGTGCTCCAGAACAACGGCTTCGACCTGGGCGGATCGACGATGGCCGACGCCAGCGGGCTGTCGCTGGACGACCGGGTCACGCCGAACCTGCTCGCCGAGCTCCTGGCGTCGGCGACCGCCTCCGCGAGCCCGGAGGGCGGACTGCCGCCGCAGGCCGCGAAGCTGCGGGCGCTGTTGCCCGGCCTGCCCATCGCGGGCGGCAGCGGCAGCCTGGTCAGCCGCTACCAGGACGGCGTGGGCCAAGGCTGGGTGCGGGCGAAGACCGGCACCCTGGACGGCGCCAACAGCCTGGCCGGAACGGTGGTGACGGAGGACGGCCGCCTGCTGGTGTTCGCGATGGTCTCCAACGGAACGAGCTCGGCGGCGGCCCGCCCGGCGCTGGACAAGCTCGCCGCAACCCTACGAGGCTGCGGCTGCTAGCAGCGCGGTCAGGACGGCCCGATTTCAGGCGAGGACGGGAACTTTCCCATCCGCGGCGGGGTGCCCGATTTCAGGCAAAATGGGGCATTTCGGTACCGGAGTTCCGCATTGCGGAGGTCGGCTTCGGCGTCGGGGACGGTGCGCAGCTCGGAGGCCCGGCTGGGCGCTCGAAAGTGAGGTACCTGCCGCGGTGGTGAGCGGGTACGGTCGGTCGTGTGAACGCCCGACCTTCCACCCTGCCTCCGTCGCAGGACCGGGGCGCCGCCGGGGAGCATCGGGCGCTGGACTGGAACGTCGCCGTCGCCACCGCGGTCCGGTTGATGAAGCCGGGGCCGGATGTGCCGCGGTCCGAGGCCGAGCAGGCGGTGCGCTCGCTGCGGCAGTTCAGCGTCGAAGCCGAAACCCACGTCCGCGAGCAGACCGGGCTTGGCCTGGATCTGCCGATCGCCGAGGGTGACGTCGTCGACCGGCCCGCCTGGGTGCGCGGTGCGGCGGACGGCCTCGCCGAGCTCACCGACGCCGCACTGTCCACAGCGGACTCTCAAGTGCTGCGGGACCACGACATCCTCGGCGGCATCAGCGCGCGCGGCGCGGGAGTGCAGGCCGGAGTCGTGCTCGCCTACCTCGGCGGCAAGGTGCTCGGCCAGTTCGACCCGTACGGCGAATCCGGCGTGGTCGGGCAGCGCGGTCGGTTGCTGCTGGTGGCGCCGAACATCGTCGCGGCGCAGAAGTCGCTCGGCGTGCCCGGCGACGACTTCCGGATGTGGGTGTGCCTGCACGAGTCGACGCACCGGCTGCAGTTCAACGCCGTGCCGTGGCTGCGCGAGCACTTCGCGGAGAGCCTGGGCACGCTGCTGGCCGAGATGGAAGGCACCACCGGCGATCTGCTGGGCCGGTTGCCCGCGGTGCTGCGGGAGGCCCGTTCGGCACGCTCCAGCAGCGGTGACTCCAGCCCGGGCATGCTCGGGGTGATCGAGCTGCTGCAGACGCCGAGCCAGCGGGCCGCGCTGGACCGGATCATCGCCATCTCCACGCTGCTGGAGGGCCACGCCGACCACGTGATGGACGCGGTGGGCCCGCGAGTGGTGCCGAGCGTGGCGACCATCCGCCAGCGCTTCACCGAGCGGCGCAAGGGCGGCGGCCTGCTCGACCGCGTGCTGCGCAGCCTGCTCGGGGTGGACGCGAAGATCCGCCAGTACGCGCAGGGCGCGGCGTTCACCCGGCACGTCGTGGACGCCATCGGGATGGCCGACTTCAACGCGATCTGGACGTCGCCGGACCACCTGCCGACCCGCGCCGAGATCATCGACCCCGCGGCCTGGATCCGCCGCATCCACGGCTGACCCGCCGCCGACGCTCGTGAGCGATGGCTCCGGTTCTTACCGGAGCCATCACTCACGAGGGTCGTGAGCGCACAAGCCGGTTCTTACCGGAACGACCACTCACGAGCACGGACGGGAGAATGACGCCGTGCCGCCGCCCGATCCCGCCGTCAGCGCCGTCCGCACCGCCGTCCGGCGCCTCCTCGGCTCCGCCGAGGCGGCTCCGTTCCGGGGCGCTCCGCTGGCGGTCGCGTGCTCCGGCGGCGCGGATTCGCTGGCGCTCGCCGCTGCCGCGTCGCACGCCGCTCGCCGCGAGGGCGTCGCGGTGCATGGTCTGGTGGTGGATCACGGGCTCCAGGCCGGCTCCGCCGCCGTCGCCGCCCGGGCCGTCGATCAGCTCCGCGAGCTGGGGTGTTCCGCCAGGGTGATCGAGGTCGAGGTCGGGCGCGGTGGGGGGTTGGAGGCCGCCGCCCGGCGCGCGCGCTACGCGGCGCTGCGCGCGGAGCGTCCGCCGGGTTCGCTCGTGCTGCTCGGGCACACCCTCGATGATCAGGCCGAAACCGTGCTGCTCGGGCTCGGGCGAGGTTCGGGTGCCCGGTCGATCGCGGGGATGCGGCCGTTGGATCCGCCGTGGGCGCGCCCGTTCCTGGGCGTTCGCCGGGCGACGACGGAGGCCGCTTGCGCGGCGCTCGGTTTGGCGCCGTGGCAGGACCCGCACAACTCGGATGCGCGTTTCACACGTGTGCGGTTGCGCACAGAAGTCCTTCCACTGCTGGAAGATGTGCTGCAAGGCGGGGTGCGCGAGGCGCTCGCGCGCACCGCGCGGCAGCTGCGCGAGGACGCCGACGCGCTGGACGCCGTGGCCGCCGATGTGCGTGGGCGCGTCGAGTCGGGCGAGACGCTCGATGCCTTGGCATTGCGGGAAGTTCCGGGTGCGCTGCGGCGCCGGGTGTTGCGCGCGTGGCTGTTGGCGCGAGGGGTTCCGGAGATCACCGACGAGCACCTGCGCGCCGCGGACGCGTTGGTCGCCGATTGGCGGGGTCAGGGCGGGCCGGCCTTGCCGGGTGACTTTGTGCTGCGCCGGGCGCATGGCACGCTTCTGGTGGAAGCGGCGGGCCGCAAGCCGCCGGATGGTTGACGGGACGCCGAGGCGTTCGGCTCGGGCGGTGGGATACCGGCGCCGGAGGACCGGTGTTCGCGTCGATTCGACAAGAGGGGAAGCCGGGCCGTGTACGACGGCGACATTGCTTCTGTGCTCATCTCCGAGCAGCAGATCAACGACAAGGTCACCGAGCTGGCCAAACAGGTCGACGACGACTACCAGCACGTCGGTGGTGATCTGCTGCTGGTCGGCGTGCTCAAGGGCGCGGTGATGTTCATGACCGACTTCGCGCGGGCGCTGCCCCAGCCTGCTCAGCTGGAGTTCATGGCGGTCAGCTCCTACGGCTCGTCCACCTCGTCGTCCGGCGTGGTGCGCATCCTCAAGGACCTCGACCGCGACATCGCAGGCCGGCACGTGCTGATCGTCGAGGACATCATCGACTCCGGGCTGACGCTGTCCTGGCTGTTGAAGAACCTGAGCTCGCGCAACCCGGCGTCGCTGGAGGTGTGCACGCTGCTGCGCAAGCCGGACGCGGTGCAGGTGGACGTCCCGGTGAAGTACGTGGGCTTCGACATCCCGAACGAGTTCGTGGTCGGCTACGGGCTGGACTACGCCGAGCGGTACCGTGATCTGCCTTACATCGGCACGCTGGACCCGAAGGTCTACACGTCCGGGGTGTGAGCCTGGGAGTGGCCGGGCAGGCGTGTCCGGTTCGGCCCTCCCGCCCCATTGCGGTCGGGCGGCCGAGTACGCTGGGCGTCCTGCGTCGAGCTCGACATGGTCGCGCCCTCGCATCGGCCGGTACGCTGGTCTGAAGGGGTTGACGGCGATGGCGAATTGTGTCTACCGACAGCCGTTTGCCCGAAGTGACAGTCAGGGAGGGTCGAGGCCGCCCGTCGGCCGCAAGTGAATGGACCGAAAGCGCCTGCTCCGCAACCCGCTGCTGTGGATCCTGACAGCGTTTCTGCTGATCTGGGCCTTCAGCGTGCTCTTCGACGAGACTCGCTCCTACCGCGAAGTCTCCACCTCGCAGGCCCTGGAACAGATCGCCCAGGGCAAGGTCAAGGAAGCGACCATCGAGGACAAGGAGCAGCGGGTCCGGCTGACCCTTAATGACGGCCAGAACTTCCAGGGCAGCAACCAGCTGATCGCGCAGTACCCGGCCGGTGCCACCGACACGATGGTCACCGAGATCCGCAACGCGCACGTGCCGGTCTGGAACACCAAGGTCACCCAGGACTCGCTCTGGGTGCAGATGCTGTTCTACCTGGTTCCGATCGGCCTGCTCGTGCTGCTGCTGATGTGGATGATGAACAACGTCCAGGGCGGCGGGAACCGCGTCCTGAACTTCGGCAAGTCCAAGGCCAAGCAGCTCACCAAGGACATGCCCAAGACGATGTTCTCCGACGTCGCGGGTGCCGACGAAGCCGTCGAGGAACTGCACGAGATCAAGGACTTCCTGCAGAACCCCGGCCGCTACCAGGCCCTCGGCGCGAAGATCCCGAAGGGCGTCCTGCTCTACGGCCCGCCCGGTACCGGTAAGACGCTGCTCGCGCGAGCCGTCGCCGGTGAGGCCGGCGTGCCGTTCTACTCGATCTCCGGTTCCGACTTCGTCGAGATGTTCGTCGGTGTCGGTGCCTCCCGCGTCCGCGACCTGTTCGAACAGGCCAAGCAGAACGCGCCGTGCATCATCTTCGTCGACGAGATCGACGCGGTCGGCCGCCAGCGCGGCGCCGGCCTCGGCGGTGGGCACGACGAGCGCGAGCAGACCCTCAACCAGCTGCTGGTCGAGATGGACGGCTTCGACTCGCGCGGCGGCATCATCCTGATCGCCGCGACGAACCGGCCGGACATCCTGGACCCGGCGCTGCTGCGCCCGGGCCGGTTCGACCGGCAGATCCCGGTGTCCGCTCCGGACATGCGCGGCCGCCGCGCGATCCTGAACGTGCACTCCAAGGGCAAGCCGCTGGCGCAGGATGCCGACCTGGACAGCCTGGCCAAGCGCACCGTCGGTTTCTCCGGCGCGGATCTGGAGAACGTGGTCAACGAGGCCGCGCTGCTCACCGCTCGTGAGAACGGCCAGCTGATCAACGCCGCCGCGCTGGAAGAAGCGGTGGACCGCGTGATCGGCGGCCCGCGCCGGAAGAGCAAGATCATTTCGGAGCGCGACAAGAAGATCACCGCCTACCACGAGGGCGGGCACGCGCTGGCCGCCTGGGCGATGCCCGACCTGGAGCCGGTGTACAAGCTGACGATCCTGCCGCGCGGTCGCACCGGCGGGCACGCCCTAGTCGTCCCCGAGGACGACAAGGACATGATGACCCGCTCGGAGATGATCGCCCGTCTGGTGTTCGCGCTCGGCGGTCGCTCCGCCGAGGAGCTCGTCTTCCACGAGCCGACCACCGGCGCGTCCAGCGACATCGAGCAGGCGACCAAGATCGCCCGCGCGATGGTCACCGAGTACGGCATGACGGCCCGGCTGGGCGCGGTGAAGTACGGCAAGGAAGAGGGCGACCCCTTCCTCGGCCGCACCGCCGGTCAGCAGCCGAACTACTCGCTGGAGGTCGCGCACGAGATCGACGAGGAGGTGCGCCGGCTGATCGAGGCCGCGCACACCGAGGCGTGGGAGATCCTGAACACCTACCGCGACGTCCTCGACGACCTGGTGCTGGAGCTGATCGACAAGGAGACGCTGGTCCGCAAGGACCTGGAGCGGATCTTCGCCCGGGTGGAGAAGCGGCCCCGCATCACCGCGTTCAACGACTTCGGTGGTCGGACGCCGTCGGACAAGCCGCCGATCAAGACGCGGGGCGAACTGGCCAAGGAGCGCGGCGAGCCGTGGCCCCCGGTCAAGGAGGAGCCGGAGCCCGCTCCGGCGCCCTCGCCGGCCGGTCAGAACGGCGTCCCGCCGCACCACGAGCAGCCGACTCCGGCCGGTGCCGGTGCCGGTGCGCACCAGGGCACGGTGCAGTTCCAGAACCCGAACCAGGGCCAGCCGCAGCAGCAGCAGGGCCAGTACGGGCAGGCGCCGCAGGCGGTGCCGCCGAACTACGGCGCGCCGCCCGGGTGGACCCCGGCGACCAACCCGTCCGGTTCGAGCTACCCGGGTGGTGGCGGCGGTCAGTACAACTGGACGCCGTCCTGGGAGCGCGGGCAGCAGGCCCCGGCCGAGCACCCGGCGCCGCAGTCGGGCGAGCCGAAGGCGGACGACGTCCAGCGGTCCAACCCCGATGCGAGCCAGGACCCGGCTCAGGACAACGGCAGCGGCAACACCAGCCGCTGAACACTCCGGTGCACTCGGCGCCTCCGGGCGCCTCAGCCGGTGGAGGAACGACAATTGACCAGCACGGTCGACGAGCCGATCGGGGCGGAAGGCGACTTCCGTCCCGACGGCTCTTTCCACATTCCCCAGTTCGACCAGCCCCGCGCTGAAGCGGCCGTCCGGGAACTGCTGATCGCGGCAGGCGAAGACCCGGACCGCGAGGGCCTGCGGGACACCCCGGCCCGCGTCGCCCGCGCCTACCGCGAGCTGTTCGCGGGGCTGTACACGAACCCCGACGAGGTCCTCGACAAGACCTTCGACGAGGCGCACGAGGAACTCGTCCTGGTCCGCGACATCCCGGTGTACTCGCAGTGCGTGCCGAGCAAGCAGACCGTCAATCTGGTTGATGGGGCGAAGCCCGCTCGGGATGTCCGGATCGGAGATCGTTTCTGGACCCTCGTCGATGGCAAGGTCGAGCAGACCGAGGTTGTCGAGGTCAGTTCGCACCAAAAGCGCGAACTCGTCGAGGTCGTCACGGAGAAGGGCCGATTCCAGGTCACGCCTGACCATCCGTTGGCAACGCCGCAGGGATGGCAGGAAGCCAAGGATGTGGCGGGTACCTACATCGAGTGGACTCCGCCGAAGAAGCTGTGCCGCCAGCGCTGGCAGCCGCGGATCGGTTACGAGTTCGGCTACGTGCTGGGAGCCTTGTGCTCGGACGGCACGGTCGGCGACCGGTACGTGTCGTTGGTCGTGAATGATCGCGACTTCGCGAAGAACTTCGCCTACGCGCTCGACCAGGCATTCGGCATCGATGCCACGATCGAGGAGATCGAGCGGCCGTCCGGTTACCTGCAACGCCAGGTCGAAGGCTTCCGCGTGCGAGTCGTTTCCTCCTACCTGGCGGACCTGGTGCGCCAGTACGTGGGGGGCGACGCGCACCACCAGCGGCAGCGGTTCCCGCGAGTCGTGATGTCGAACGAGATCACGTTCCGCGGTTTCCTGGACGGCTGTGTGGACGGCGACGGGTGCCGAGTGAGTGGTCGTCGCTTCCGGGTGATCACGGGACGCAACGTGCCGTTCCTCGATGACATCGCGCAGGTGATCTCCGCGAGGTTCACTCCAAGTCAGACGCAGACTTCGAGGTTGTACGTTTCGGACGACTGGATTCTTCGCCACGGATTCGCGCAGGAATCGCACCGCACCGATCTTATCGAGTCGCAGTGGGTTAAAGTCGAATCGGTTCGTTCGCTGGAAGCAACGGGCGCAAAACCGTACACAGTTTATAGCTATAAATGCGCTCCGCATCCAACATTTCTAATTAATGGACATTTGACCCACAATTGTGAGCATCATCTTTTGCCCTTCCACGGCAATGCGCACGTCGGCTACATCCCGAACGAGCAGGGCCGGGTCACCGGGCTGTCCAAGCTGGCCAGGCTGGTCGACCTCTACGCCAAGCGCCCGCAGGTGCAGGAGCGGCTCACCTCGCAGGTCGCCGACGCCCTGGTGCGCCGGCTGGAGCCGCGCGGCGTGATCGTGGTGATAGACGCCGAGCACCTGTGCATGGGCATGCGCGGCGTCCGCAAGGCGGGCTCGACGACCACGACGTCCGCCGTGCGCGGAATCTTCCGCAGCTCGGCGTCGTCGCGGTCCGAGGCGCTGTCGCTGATCAGGGGTCGCTGATGCATTCGCTGCTGCCACATCCGCAGCGCTGCGCGGTGATGGGCGTGCTCAACGTGACGCCGGATTCGTTCTCCGACGGCGGGCGCTACCTGGACCGCGCGGCGGCCGTCGCGCACGGCGTCGAGATGCACCGGCTGGGCGCGGACATCATCGACGTCGGCGGCGAGTCGACGCGGCCCGGTTCGCAGCGAGTCGACCCCGCCACCGAGATCGAGCGCGTGCTGCCGGTGGTGCGGGAGCTGGTCGCGGCCGGCGTTCCGGTGAGCGTGGACACCACCCGTGCCAAGGTCGCGGCGGCGACGGCGGAGGCCGGCGCGGCGATGATCAACGACGTGTCGGGCGGGCTGGCCGACCCGGACATGGTGCACGTCGCCGCGGACACCGGGCTGCCGTGGGTGCTGATGCACTGGCGCAGCCACAGCAGGGACATGAACAGCCTCGCGGTCTATCAGGACGTCGTCGCGGAGGTGCGCGACGAGCTGCTGCAGCAGGTCGACGCGGCGTTGACCGCCGGCGTGGCCGAGGACGCGATCGTGCTGGACCCGGGGCTCGGATTCGCCAAGACCGGGGCGCACGACTGGCAGTTGCTGCAGCGGCTCGACGTCTTCGTGGAACTGGGCTTCCCGGTGCTGGTCGGGGCCTCGCGCAAGCGGTTCCTCGGCCGGCTGCTCGCCGATGCCGACGACAAGCCGCGACCGCCCGCCGGGCGGGAGACGGCGACGGCCGTGGTGTCGGCGCTGGCGGCGGATCGCGGAGCCTGGGGCGTGCGGGTGCACGACGTCCTGCAGTCATTGGACGCGGTCGCGGTGACCGCGGCGTGGCGCAGCGGAGGGGAACTCGGTGGCTGACCGGATCACGTTGACCGGCCTGAAAGTTCGTGGCAACCACGGCGTCTTCGACCACGAGAAGCGCGACGGCCAGGACTTCTTCGTCGACATCACGGTGTGGATCGACCTGGGCGAGGCCGCCGCGAGCGACGACCTGCAGAAGACGCTGCACTACGGCGAGCTGGCCGAGCGCGCGGCGGCGATCGTCGCCGGGCCGTCGCGGGACCTGATCGAGAGCGTGGCGGGCGAGATCGCGGACGACATCATGACCGACGAGCGGGCGCACGCCGCCGAGGTCACGATCCACAAGCCGAGCGCGCCGATCCCGCTGACCTTCGCGGACGTGGCGGTGACGATCCGCCGATCCCGCCGAGGCGGACGCGGCAACGCCGTCCCGGCGTGAGACGCCCGATTTCAGGCGAAATCGGGAACCCCGGCCGCCGGGGTATCGCGCGGGCGCGCACGGAAGTTCCCAATTTCAGGCAAAATCGGACGTTCCCTGCGGGGCCGTGCGATCTCGGGAGGGTGCGATGAGCAGGGCGGTGCTTTCGCTGGGGTCGAACCTCGGCGACCGGTTGGCGTACCTCCGGCTCGCGGTCGACGGCCTGTCGGACGTGCTGATCGCGGCGTCTCCGGTGTACGAGACGGCGCCGTGGGGAGTCACCGACCAGCCGGACTTCCTCAACGCGGTGCTCATCGTGGAATCCCCGGAGCTAGACGAGTGGGGCTGGCTGCGCCGGGGCCAGGCGCTGGAGCAGGAGGCGGAACGCCGCCGCGAACAGCGTTGGGGCCCGCGGACTCTGGACGTCGATGTGGTCACAGTGGACGGTGTCCGCAGCGAGGATCCGGAGCTGCTGCTGCCGCACCCCGGCACGCCGAGCCGGGCCACCGTGCTGATCCCGTGGCTGGCGATCGATCCGGACGCCGAGCTGCCCGGGCACGGCCGCGTCGCGGATCTCTTGGAAGCGCTGCCTGCCAACGAGATCGCCGACGTCCACCTCCGAACCGATCTGATCCTCCACTGAGGACACCCGGTACTCGCGCGCATTTTCTGGTGCTGTAGAGGCTGTTTTGGATGTGGTGACGTGCGGGTGTGGTAACGCGGGCGTTTTGTCTTTGAAGCGGCGCAGCCGCTTAGCCCACCCTCGCAACCGGCACCGCCGCGGGTTCACGGTGCCCACCCCTCCGGGGTTCTTCCAGCGAGGACAGCCCCGACGTGGTGAATTGGTCATTCATGATGTCGGGGATCCCACAGCGAGAAGGCCGCGGTGACTCCCGCAGGGGGGCCGCCACCCGCACCGCTATGCAGGACGAGTTTGGAAACAGGCCCTATAGCGACAGAAAATGCGCACGGGTGACCGGCTACTTGATCGACGCGCGGATGGCCGCGGCCAGCCAACGGGTGCTCGCCGCCGTCACCGGATGCGTCGGCCATTCGTTGATGATCGCCAAAAGCTCCCAGTAGCGCGACATCCGCTCGTCCGTGTCGTTGGCGTAGTGCTCCGCCAGCTCGTGGCGGAACTCGGCGGTGTCGGGCCGTTCCCAATCTGCGGTCGCCATCGCCATCATTCGCTCGACCAGCGCCTGCGCCTCGGTGCTGTCCGGCGACTTCCCCGCCTCGACCGACACCCGCGCTTCGTCGGTGATCGCCCACCACTTCCGCGAGTCCTCCGGGTTCGCCATCGCCATCGACTCGCCGGCGTCGCGGCGGTCCGAGTGCTCCTGGGAGAGCGCCCGGACCGCTTCCCGGAAGTCGGCGTCCCGCACCAGTTCGGCCAGCTCGATCCAGGCCTCCAGCTGCTCCGCCGTCGGGTCCTCCGGCAGGTTCGGCTTGACCGAGCGCATCCACTCGGTGAATCCCGGCGTCATGTTGAGGTCCGCGCTGACCTCGTCCCAGAACTCGTCGATCAGCCGGTTGCGCTCCTCGTCGGACATCTGCGCCAGTTTGTGCATGAGCCGTACCTCCTCGGTCGAACGGTTCAGCTTCACGACCGCCCGCAGCACCGCCCGCCGGGTCTGCAGCAGGCGCATCTGCTCCTCCAGCAGCTCCAGGTGCGTCCTGGCCAGGTGCGAGAGCGTGGTCTCGCGGGCGAGCACCCGCTGCACCTCGTCCAGCCCGGCGCCCAGTTCGCGCAGCGTGCGCACCAGTTCCAGCCGGCTGATGGCCGTCACGTCGTAGCGCCGGTAACCGGCTGCGGTTCGGTCGGTGGGCGGCACCACGCCGCTGTCGGAGTAGAACCGGATCGTCTTCACACTCAGCCCGGTGCGGCGGGCCAGTTCGCCGATCGTGTAGAGCGCGGTGTCGTCCACGTGATTCACCTTGGGCCCTCCAGTAGGGGGAGACTCAAGACGATTTTCGCCCGCGGATGGTGCCGGTGCCGCGAGGTGCCATGCTGGAACCGTGGCACCGCGACAGGCAGAGCACTTGACCTTCACCAAGCCCCGGACCCTCATCGCGGGCGGCCTGGCAGCGGCAGTCCTGGTCTACCTGGTCACCCGGCTGCTGTACGGCGAGCTGCCGCAGCTGCCGGTGCTGGCCGGGGCGACGCTGCTGCTGATCGCGCTCGTCGACATGCTGCTGGCGCTGAACATGCGGCCGCGGGTCAAGCGCAAGCCCGGCACCGAACCGGTCGACGGGCTGACCGCCGCGCGCGCGGTCGCGCTGGCCAAGGCGTCGTCGCTGGCCGGCGCGATCATGGCCGGCGTGTGGATCGGCCTGATCGCCTACCTGCTGCCGATGTACAGCAGGGTCGAGGCCGCCCGGACCGACACCGCCTCCGCCGTGGTCGGGTTGATCAGCGCCGGCGCGCTGATCGCCGCCGGTCTCTGGCTGGAGACCTGCTTGCGCAATCCCGACGAGCCGGAAGAGCCCTACGACGAAGAATGAGTCGTGAGCGCGCAAACCGGTTCTCACCGGCTTTCGCACTCACGACTCGTTCGGCCGTTCGGCGGGCGATGTGCTGCGCCACACCGACCAAAGTGGAGCTCGGTCGCTCGCCTTGAGGTCTCGAACTGATAACCGCCCGGTACCGTGGTGGGCATGTCCGAACGCGGCGGCACCGAGACCGAATCCGGCAAGGGGCGATCGACGGCCCTGTGGGTCGGCGCGCTGGTGCTCGCCGCTGCCGCCACGGCGGTGCTGGTGGTCAGCAATGACGCCCGATTCCTGCGGCTCGGGCTGGTCGCGGCGCTGTGGTCGGCGCTGATCGGCGCGTTCGCGGTCGCCAAGCTGCGGCATCGGGTGGTGCAGGGCGAGGAGCTCGCCGCGGACCGGCAGCGGATCTACGAACTCGAGCTGGAGCGGGAGATCGCGGCCCGCCGCGAGTTCGAGCTGGAGGCGGAGGCCGAAGCTCGGCGGCAGGCGACCGAGGAGTCCGAAGGCGAGATCAAGGCGCTGCAATCGGAGCTGCGCCGGCTGCGCGAGAGCCTGGAACAGGTGATGGGTGGCGACCTGCTGTTCGAGCGGGTCGCCCTGCGCGCCGAATCCACCCGGGTCCGCTCGCTGCCCGAACGCGGCAAGGTCGAGGGGCAGCTCATCCAGCCGCCGCCGGGACGAGAGCTCCCCGCCGCTGCACCGCCGCCGCCGAACGGCGCCCAGCCCAACACCGAGCTGATCACCAAGCTGGCCGGGGAGCAGCCGGAGCGGCGGCCCAACAAGCCGCGCCAGCGGCCGAAACCGCAGCCGACGCAGGCGCATCCGGCCCGCCAGGCCGCGGCCCGGCGCCCCGACAAGGCGCACTACGAGCGGCCGCAGCCGGTGGCGCCGCCCAAACCCAAGCCCGAACCGGCCGCCGCCGCCCCGCCGCCGCCGGAGCCGGACCCGGCGGGCGCGCACGCCGAGGGAACCTCGGTGAACGACCTGCTCGCTGCGTACGGGGGTCCCTCCGACGCGCAGCGCCGGCGCCGCCGACGCGCCTGAGAAGGTGACTATCCGGGCATGGCTCGGGGCCGTTCTCTAGGGTTTTGTCCGTGTCGAGTCCTGATCTTCGGAGGCAGCCCGCCGATCTTTCCGGCGCGCGCAGGCTCCAGACCCGCAAGAACCACGCCGTCGGATGGCCCGTCGCCGGCCTGATCGTGCTCGGAATCTGCGGGTTGGTGATGGTCGGCGTCACCACCTCGAAGGTCGGCGCGGCGGCGGCTCTGGTCGGAGCGGTGGCCGCGCTGCTCCCGGTGGGCGTGGTGTTCGCCGCGATCATCTGGATCGACCGCTGGGAGCCGGAGCCGCCGATGCTGCTGCTCGGCGCGTTCCTGTGGGGCGCCGGCGGGGCGACCGCGTGCTCGCTGCTGCTCAACGACGCGATGTTGGGGCTCGGCAACGTCCTGTTCGGCCAGGGAGGCGACCGGTTCTTCGCCACGGCCGTGATGGGGCCGCTGGTGGAGGAGGCGGCGAAGGCGCTGTTCGTGGTGGCGCTGTGGTTCCGCCGCCGGTCGGAGTTCAACGGGCTCGTCGACGGCATCGTGTACGCGGCGCTGACCGCGGCGGGCTTCGCCTTCACCGAGAACATCCTGTACTTCGGCAAGGCGTTCGTCGCCGGTGGGCTCGGCGGTGTCAGCGGCGGTGTCGTGGCCTTGTTCATCGTGCGCGGCGTGCTCGCGCCGTTCTCGCACCCGCTGTTCAGCTCGATGTTCGGCATCGGCGTCGGATTGGCCTCGCGCACCGACCGGAAGCGGGTGCGGGTGCTGTACCTGGTGCTCGGTTTCGCCGGCGCGGTGCTGCTGCACGCGGTGTGGAACGCGTCCACGCTGTTCGGCGGCGCGGAGTTCCTGAACGTCTACTTCCTGATCATGGTGCCGATCTTCCTGGGCACCTTCTGGCTGGTGGTGTGGCAGCGCAAGCGGGAGCAGCGGATCGTCATCCAGCAGCTGCCGGTGCTGGAGCGGGCCGGGCTGATCGTGCGCAGCGAGATGGAGATGCTCGCGACGCTCGCGGGTCGCCGCGGCTGGCTGCGCAAGGTGCGGCGCAGCGCCGGGAACGAGGCGGCGAAGGCGGTGCGGGACTACCAGATCGCGGTCACCGAGCTGGCGTTCCTGCAGCACCGGGCCGAGCAGGGCCGGACCACCAGCGCGGCGCGGCGGGCGCGCCGGGAGAAGCTGATCGAGGACCTCAAGCAGGCCCGGCGGTCGGCGGCGGGCACCCAGCAGGCGATCCAGACGGCGCGCATCAAGATCACCGAGCTCACCCAGCACAACCTCAAGCGCCCGCCGTACCCAGGGAACCGGCCGAAGCCGCCGATCCAGCGCTCCCGGGACTGACCGCGATTTCAATGGAATTCGAACGCTAGGTTTCCATTGGGATCGCGGGCCTGGAGGCGGCGGCCGGAACCGGATTGCGTGGTTCTCGCCACCTGATGGGCACGGCGGCGGGATCGGCGGGCTACTCTCGCGCTGCTGTCCGGTACCCGGTGGTTGGGACTGGAACGGTATTGGAGGACGACGTGGCGATTGCTGCTGGTCGCACGGGCCCCCGGCTGCGGGTCGGAGTCATTTCGGCCGGTCGGGTGGGTGCCGTGCTGGGTGCGGCGCTGCGGCGCGCGGGTCATCAGGTGGTCGCGGTTTCCGCGGTGTCCGAGGCTTCGCTGCGCCGGGCCGAGGAGCTGCTCCCCGGGGTCGCCGTGCTGCCGCCCGACGAGGTCGCCCTGCAGGCCGACCTGGTGCTGCTGGCCGTGCCGGACGACGCGATCGCCGGGCTGGTCCGCGGCCTGGTCGCCACCGATTCGCTGCGCGGCGGGCAGATCCTGGTGCACACCTGCGGCGCGCACGGCGTGGACGTCCTCGCTCCGGCTGCCGACATCGGCGTGCTGACCCTGGCGCTGCACCCGGCGATGACATTCACCGGTCGCGCGGAGGACGTCGAACGCCTCGCCGCCGCCTGCATGGCCGTCACTGCGTCCACTGTGGACGAGGCGGGCTGGCACGTCGCCGAGGCGCTCACGCTGGAGCTCGGGATGGAGCCGGTGCGGGTTCCGGAGGAGTCCCGCCGCCTCTACCACGCCGCGCTCTCGCACGGCGCCAACCACCTGATCACGCTGGTCAACGAGTGCGCCGAGCTGCTGCGCGGCGCTGGCATCGACGTCCCGGACCGGGTCATGGCGCCGATCCTGTCCGCCTCGCTGGACAACGCGCTGCGCCTCGGCGACCGCGCCATCACCGGCCCGGTGATGCGCGGCGACGCCGGCACGGTCCGCGCGCACCTGGCGGCGCTGTCCGACGCGAACCCCGAGATCGTGCCCAGCTACCGCGAGCTGGCGAAGCGAACCGCGCAGCGCGCCGAGGAGGCCGGAATCCTGCGCGCGGACGGGGCTGCGGCGGTCCGCGAAGCGTTGGACGAGGAGCCGTCATGAGCCGTGCGAGCACTGGAGTCGTCATGAGTGAAAGCCCGGGTTTCGCACAGGGCGAGCTGACCGTGCACAACGAACCCGCCCAGCTGGGCCGGGTCACCCGCGCCCTGCGGGCCACCGGCCGCCAGATCTACCTGGTGCCGACCATGGGCGCGCTGCACCGCGGCCACCTGGAGCTGATCCGGCGGGCCCGGGACATCAACGCCGTCACCGTGGTGTCGATCTTCGTGAACCCGCTGCAGTTCGGGCCGAACGAGGACTTCGACCGCTACCCGCGCACCTTCGAGGACGACCTGGCGGCGTGCCGGGAAGCCGGGGTGGAGCTGGTCTTCGCGCCGTCGGTCGAGACGATGTACGGCACCGACCCGCAGATCACCGTCCACTCCGGACCGCTGGGCGAGCAGCTGGAGGGCGCCTCCCGGCAGGGGCACTTCGACGGGATGCTCACCGTGGTGCTGAAGCTGCTCAACATCGTGCGCCCGGACCTCGCGTTCTTCGGCGAGAAGGACTACCAGCAGCTCGTGCTGATCCGGCGGATGGCGCGGGAGCTGAACCTGGACGCCCGGATCCAGGGCATCCCAACCGTGCGGGAAGCGGACGGCCTGGCGCTGTCCTCCCGCAACGCCTACCTCACCGCCGAGCAGCGCGAAGCGGCGCTGGTGCTCTCGGCGTCGCTGACGGCCGGGGCGCACGCCGCTGCGGCCGGGGCGGACGCGGTGTTCAAGGCCGCCGGTGCGGTGCTGGCCACCGAACCGTCGGTGGCGGTCGACTACCTGGAGCTGCGCGACACCGAGCTGGGCCCGGCCCCGGCCGAGGGCCAGGCGCGGCTGCTGGTGGCGGCCAAGGTCGGCTCGACCAGGCTGATCGACAACGCGCTGGTGCTGCTGGGCAGCCCCGGGGTGTCGGAGCAGCCGTGAGTCGGGGAAGGCGCCCGTCGAACCGGATCGGGCGTCGCGCAAGATACGTCGGCAAGCCGCGGTATCGGCAGTAGGAGGTCTGCGATGTTCCGCACCATGCTGAAGTCCAAGATCCACCGAGCGACGGTGACCCAGGCCGACCTGCACTACGTCGGCTCGGTGACGGTGGACGCGGACCTGATGGAGGCCGCGGATCTGCTGGAAGGCGAGCAGGTCGCGATCGTCGACGTCACCAACGGCGCGCGGCTGGAGACCTACGTGATCACCGGCGAGCGCGGCTCCGGGGTGCTCGGCATCAACGGTGCGGCCGCGCACCTGATCGAGCCCGGCGACCTCGTCATCCTGATCTCCTACGGAGTGATGGACGAGATGGAGGCGCGTTCGGTGCGGCCGAAGGTGATCTTCGTCGACGCGGACAACCGGATCGTGGAGCGGGGCGAGGACCCGGCCAGCGCCCCGGCGGGCTCCGGGCTCACCAGCGGCGCGGTGCTCGCCGATCCGACGGCCGAGACGGACGACGCCGCGAAGCTCGACGCCCTCCTGCAGCAGCCGGAGCACTGAGCAGCTGTCGTGAGCGATCGTTTCCGGTAAGCACCGGAAACGATCACTCACGAGTCGTGACCTGGCACGAATCTCCCCGAAGGGACGAACGACGGTGCTGCTCGCCATCGACGTCGGAAACACCAACATCGTGCTCGGCCTCTACCCCGACCGCCCGGGCGTCGCGGACGCCGACGTCGCCACGACGCTGGTGCGGGACTGGCGGATGCGCACCGAGCCGCGGATGACCGCCGACGAGATGGCGCTGACCATGCGCGGGCTGCTCGGCGACTACGCCGACGAGATCACCGGCATCGCGGCGCTGTCCACAGTGCCCGCGCTGCTGCGCGAGCTCCGCGTGATGCTGGGCCGCTACTGGAGCGACGTGCCGCGCGTGGTCGTCGAGCCGGGCGTGCGCACCGGGGTGCCGCTGCTGGTGGACAACCCGAAGGAGGTCGGCGCGGACCGGGTGATCAACACCCTGGCGGCGCACCACCTGCACGCGACGAACTGCGTGGTGGTCGACTTCGGCACGTCCACGAACATCGACGTGATCTCGTCCAAGGGCGAGTTCCTGGGCGGCGCGTTCGCCCCGGGCATCGAGATCTCGCTGGACGCGCTGGCCTCCCGGGCCGCGCAGCTGCGCAAGGTCGAGCTGGTCCGCCCGCGCTCGGTGATCGGCAAGAACACCGTGGAGTGCCTGCAATCCGGCATTCTCTTCGGATTCGCGGGCCAGGTGGACGGGCTGGTGCGCCGCATCGTCGCCGAGCTGGAATCCACCCACGGCGGCCCCACCACGGTCCTCGCCACGGGCGGCCTGGCCCCGCTGGTGGTCACCGAGTCCACGACGATCACCCACCACGTCCCGGACCTGACGCTGCTGGGCCTCCGCCTCGTCTTCGACCGGAATTTCCGCTGATATCTCAGGACTCGTGAGCATTTCGGACCGCTATAGCGATCCAAACCACTCACGAGCACAACGGAAATACGGGTGTGAATCCGCAGTGAGAAGCCGTCTGGGGTTCGGTTGCTCGCACCGCCGTGCAACGCGAGCCCGGAAACAGGAGGACGTGGTGTCAACCGCTGAAAGGATGCCTGGTGGTGGGCTCGGAGAGGGCGAAACGTACCCTTGGAGGCCGTGACTGACCAGGACCTTCCCAACCCCCCGGCAACCAGCGCTGACGGCGTCGACGACCTGCCGGAACAGATGCGGATCCGGCGGGAGAAGCGGGAGCGCCTGCTCGCCGCCGGAGTCGATCCCTACCCGGTGAACCTGCCGATCACGCACGGCCTCGCCGAGGTGCGCGCCGCCTATCCGGACCTGGAGCCCGACACCGCCACCGGCGACCAGGTCGGCGTCGCGGGCCGCGTGATGTTCTTGCGCAACACCGGAAAGCTCTGCTTCGCCACGCTGCGCGCCGGCGACGGCACCGAGCTGCAGGCCATGCTCAGCCTCAAGCAGGTCGGCGAGGACTCGCTGGCGGCCTGGAAGGCCGATGTCGACCTCGGCGACCACGTCTTCGTGCACGGCGAGGTGATCACCTCCCGGCGCGGCGAGCTCTCCGTGATGGCCGACGAATGGCGGATGGCGGCCAAGACGCTGCGCCCGCTGCCGGTGATGCACAAGGATCTCGGCGAGGAAACCCGCGTCCGGCAGCGCTACGTCGATCTGATCGTGCGGAAGCAGGCCGCCGACACGGTGCGCACTCGCGCCGCGGTTCAGCGATCGTTGCGGGATTCCTTCGACCGGCGCGGTTTCGTCGAGGTGGAAACACCGATGTTGCAGACGCTGCAAGGCGGTGCCGCCGCTCGCCCGTTCACGACGCATTCCAACGCGTTCGACATCGACCTGTTCCTGCGGATCGCGCCGGAGTTGTATCTGAAGCGATGCGTGGTCGGCGGGATCGAGAAGGTTTTCGAGATCAACCGGAACTTCCGCAACGAGGGCAGTGATTCTTCCCACTCGCCGGAGTTCGCGATGTTGGAGTTCTACCAGGCATATGCCGATTACAACGACATGGCAGACCTCACCAGGTCGCTGATCCAGGAAGCGGCCGAGGCGGTCGCGGGTTCGCAGGTGGTCACCTGGTTCGACGGGACCGAGTACGACTTGTCCGGCGAGTGGGCGTCGCTGCGGATGTACGACTCGTTGTCGGAAGCGCTGGATTCTGAGATCACCCCGGAAACTCCAGTGGAGGCGCTGCGCAAGTACGCGGACTCCTACGGATTGCAGACCGATCCCGCGCACGGCCACGGAAAGCTCGTCGAGGAGCTGTGGGAGCACCTGGTCGGCGATCATTTGACCGCGCCGACGTTCGTTCGCGACTTCCCGTTGGAGACCTCGCCGCTGACCCGGCAGCACCGCACCGAGCCGGGGTTGGCGGAAAAATGGGATCTGTACGTTCGCGGGTTCGAGCTCGGGACCGGATACTCCGAACTCGTCGACCCGGTCGTGGAACGCGCTCGGCTCGAGGAACAGGCCGCACTCGCGGCCGCCGGAGACGACGAGGCCATGCCGATCGACGAGGACTTTCTCCGCGCCCTGGAGTACGGAATGCCGCCCAGCGGTGGGGTCGGAATCGGTATCGACCGGTTGTTGATGGCGTTGACCGGTCTCGGTATCCGGGAGACGATCCTGTTCCCGCTGGTCCGGCCGGAATGACCCGATCAGGGCGGGAGACGGTGAATTTTCCGGCCCGGGTGAGTGCATTATCGCAGTTACTGCGCTAACCTGTGCTCAGAATGTTCCGGTGACGGCTTATTGACGTACTCGCAAGGGAGTTGCGCTCCTGGCGGATGTCGCTGTCCCGCTATTGCACATTTTTTGCTCCGGGGAGGACTTCGAAGATGGCGCAGAAGGTCACAGTCACCCTTGTCGACGATCTCGACGGCGGGCAGGCGGATGAAACCGTCGAGTTCGGATTGGACGGCGTCTCCTACCAGATCGACCTTTCCGCCGACAATGCCGGCGAGTTGCGGGATGCGCTGGCGAACTACGTCTCCAACGCGCGCCGGGCCGGCGGCCGCAAGAAGCCGGGTCCGCGGCCGGGCGCCACGGCGCGTTCCGCCGGCGGTTCCACGAGTGCCGATCGCGAGCAGAACCAGGCCATTCGGGAATGGGCTCGCAAGCGCGGTCTGAAGGTGTCGGACCGGGGCCGTATCCCCGCCGACATCGTCGAGCAGTACCACCAGGCGAACTGAAGTAACCGACGCCGAGGGGCGTTTGCGAGGCTCACCGGCCCGCAAACGCCCCTCGTTGCGTTCGGATAACTCTTATTCGCCGCTTAAGGGTCGAAAAGTGGCGACTGATCAACACGAGATCTTGTCCGATTACGGCCCGAGTTGCCCTTTTTCCCGGTTGCCCGCGGCGCCGGTCGCCTGCCGCCCGCTGCCGACATGTGACATCGGACATTCCGGCCCACCCTGTTGGCACGACCTTAGGTCGGCCTAACCTAAGTGCGGTCCGGACGAGTGAACATGAGGGAGTGGGACGTGAGTCGCAGCGTGGCCGTCGACAGCCCTCGTGGATCCGGACAGGCTTCGGCGTCGACGGCTTCCGGCGGTGACCGCCTGCGACAACGCCGGCGCCGCCGGGTCACGGGCATCGTCGTCCTGCTGATCGTGCTGGCGGTCAGCTGCGTGCTCAGCGTGGTGATCGGCGCCAAGACGATCCCACTGGCGGACGTGTGGGCCGGGCTGTTCGCGCCGACCGGCACGGAGAACGACCTGATCATCCGCGAGCTCCGGGTGCCGCGCACGGTGGTCGGCGTCCTCGCGGGCGCGGCGCTGGGCCTGGCAGGGGCGCTGATGCAGGGCCACACCCGCAACCCGATCGCCGACCCGGGCATCCTCGGCATCACGCAGGGCGCGGCGCTGGCCGTCGTGCTCGCGGTCTACACCTTCGGCGTCACGACGCTGCTCGGCTTCATCTGGTTCGGCTTCGCCGGCGCGCTGCTCGGCGCGATGGCGGTGTTCGCGATCGGCTCCATGGGCCGCGGCGGCCCGACGCCGGTGACGCTGGCGCTGGCCGGCACCGCGATCAGCCATCTGCTGCAGGCCATCACCTCGGCGCTGGTGATCTCCGACCAGCAGACCATGGACACCTACCGGTTCTGGAAGGTCGGCTCCATCGCGATCAGCGACACCGCCGTGATCCCGCAGGTGGTGCCGTTCCTGGTGGCCGGCGTCGTGCTGGCGCTGGCGAACGCCTCCAGCCTCAACGCGCTCTCGCTCGGCGACGACGTGGCCCGCTCGCTCGGCCACCGCGTGGAGTGGGCCCGCCGGGCGGGCATCGCCGCGATCGCGATCCTGGTCGGCGGCGCGGTCGCGATCTGCGGGCCGATCGGGTTCGTCGGGCTGATCGTGCCGCACGTGGCCCGCTTCTTCACCGGCGCCGACTACCGCTGGCTGCTGCCGTTCGCCGGGCTGCTGGGCGCGTCGCTGGTGCTGCTCGCCGACGTGCTCGGCCGGATCGTGGCGCGGCCGTCCGAAGTGCAGGTCGGGGTGATGCTGGCGATGGTCGGCGCACCCTTCTTCATCGCGCTCGTGCGTCGCCGGAAGTTGGTGCGGTTGTGACCCAGGTCCTCGACAGCGAGCAGTCGGGCGTCGCCGGCCGGCGATCGGTCCGGGTGGGCCCGTTCTCCGCGGTGCTGCGCTTGCGGCCGCTGCTGGCGCTGCTGGGCGGCCTGGCCGTGCTGCTGGCCGTGTTCGTGCTCAACGTCGGGCTCGGCGAGTACCAGATCAGCCCGGTCGAGGTGCTCAGCACGCTGTTCGGTGGCGGCGACCGGGCGCAGCAGATCATCATCTGGGAGCTGCGGCTGCCGAGGTCGCTGACCGGCCTGCTGGTCGGCGCCGCGCTCGGCCTCTCCGGCGCGATCATGCAGGCCCTCGCCCGCAACCCGCTGGCCAGCCCGGACATGCTCGGCATCACCTGGGGCGCGGGCACCGCCGCGACGCTGGTGATCGTGCTCGGCGGCACCGCGGGCAGCCTCGCGGGCGCGCTGGCGAACTACGGCCTGCCGCTGGTGGCGCTGGCGGGCGGGCTGGTCACCGGCATCGCGGTCTACGCGCTGGCCTACCGCCGCGGCGTGGACTCCTTCCGGTTGGTGCTGGTCGGCGTCGGCGTCAGCGCGCTGGCGGGCAACGCGACCTACTGGCTGCTGACCGTCGGCGACGTCACCGAAGCGAGCCGGGCCATGGTGTGGCTGACGGGCAGCCTCAACGCGCGCGGCTGGGAGCACGTGATCCCGGTGGCGATCGCCCTCGTCGCGCTGATCCCGCTGACCTTGATCGGCGCGCACGTGCTCGGCGCGCTGCAGTTCGACGACGACACGGTGCGCGGCCTTGGCGTCCGGGCGGACTTCTCGCGCGGCGCGCTGCTGCTGGCCTCGGTCGTGCTGGCGTCGATCGCCACCGCCGCGGCCGGGCCGATCCAGTTCGTCGCGCTGGCCACCCCGCAGATCGCGCTGCGCGTGGCGCGCACCTCTCGGCCGCCCCTGCTGACCTCGGCGGTGCTCGGCGCCGCGCTCGTCGTCGGTTCGGACGTGATCTCCCGGACCGCCTTCGGCGGCACCGAGCTGCCGGTCGGCATCATCACCGCCATCCTCGGCGCCCCGTACCTGATCTACCTGCTCGTTCGTCGGTACCGGGAGGTCCGCGCATGACCGCATCCGCCACGTCCAACCAGGCCGCCGCTGAGCAGCGCGAAGACCGGCGGCGGGAGCGGCTGCACGCCAGCGACCTGCAGCTGGCCTACGGCGACCGCGTCATCGTCGACGGCCTGGACTTCGACGTCGTGGACGGCACCATCACCGCGGTGATCGGCCCGAACGGCTGCGGCAAGTCGACGCTGCTGCGCGCGCTGGGCCGGCTGCTGAACCCGCGGCGCGGCAGCGTGCTGCTGGACGGCAAGCAGATCCACAAGATGTCCACCAAGGAAGTCGCCAAGGTGCTCGGCGTGCTCCCGCAGTCGCCGGTGGCGCCGGAGGGCCTGACCGTCGCGGACCTGGTCGCCCGCGGCCGGCACCCGCACCAGTCCTGGTACCGGCAGTGGTCCTCCGACGACGAGTCGGCGGTGGCCGAGGCGCTGGGCATGACCGGCATCGCCGACCTCGCCGACCGCACCCTGGACGAGCTCTCCGGCGGCCAGCGGCAGCGCGCCTGGCTGTCCATGGCCTTGGCGCAGGGCACCGACCTGCTGCTGCTCGACGAGCCGACCACCTACCTCGACCTCTCGCACCAGGTGGACGTGCTGGAGCTGGTCGGGCAGCTGCACGACGAGAGCGGTCGTACCGTCGTGATGGTGCTGCACGACCTGAACCTGGCCGCCCGCTACGCCGACCGGCTGGTGGCGATGAAGGCCGGCGCGATCGTCGCCGAGGGCGAGCCGGGCGAGGTCCTCACCGAGGAGTTGCTGGCCGAGGTGTTCGGGTTGAACGCGCGGGTGATTGCTGATCCCGTCGCGGGTACCCCGATGGTGGTGCCGGTCGGCGGACGGCGTGGCGCACCCGCCGATCAGTCCAAGCAGTAGGACTCTGTTCGCGCTGAGCGGACAGGGCCATCCGATCGGTCGAAATCCGGAATCCCGCAGGCCAGCGAGCCGTTAGTCAGGGTGCCGGACAAGAATGTGGGCAGTAGGCCGTAGCGGGCACGGACCGCGACCGGGTGGGGCTACTACAGTGGTCCTCAAGAGTGCTGAACCCGTCGTGGGCATCGGCGATGCAGGAGCCGTGTCCCGGAACGAGACCGCCGGCGCAGCAGTCAGGGAGTGCGAATGTTCGAGAGGTTCACCGACCGCGCGAGGCGGGTGGTCGTCCTGGCCCAAGAAGAGGCCCGGATGCTCAACCACAACTACATCGGCACCGAGCACATTCTCCTGGGCTTGATCCACGAGGGTGAGGGTGTCGCCGCCAAGGCGTTGGAGTCGCTGGGTATCGCGCTTGAGGGCGTGCGCCAACAGGTCGAGGAGATCATCGGCCAGGGGCAGCAGGCTCCCAGCGGACACATCCCGTTCACCCCACGGGCCAAGAAGGTGCTGGAGCTGTCGCTTCGGGAGGCGCTGCAGCTCGGCCACAACTACATCGGCACCGAGCACATCCTGCTCGGGCTGATCCGCGAGGGCGAAGGCGTCGCCGCGCAGGTGCTCGTCAAGCTCGGTGCGGACCTCAACCGGGTGCGCCAGCAGGTGCTGCAGCTGCTGTCCGGCTACCAGGGCAAGGAGCCCGCGGAGGCCGGTGGCCGCGGCGAGGGCACGCCGTCGTCGTCGCTGGTGCTGGACCAGTTCGGCCGCAACCTCACGCAGAGTGCCCGCGAGGGCAAGCTCGACCCGGTGATCGGCCGGGAGAAGGAAATCGAGCGGATCATGCAGGTCCTCTCGCGGCGCACCAAGAACAACCCGGTGCTCATCGGCGAGGCCGGCGTCGGCAAGACGGCGGTCGTGGAGGGGCTGGCCCAGAAGGTCGTCAAGGGCGAGGTGCCCGAGACGCTGAAGGACAAGCAGCTCTACACCCTGGACCTGGGCTCGCTGGTCGCCGGTTCCCGGTACCGCGGTGACTTCGAAGAGCGCCTGAAGAAGGTGCTCAAGGAGATCAAGACCCGCGGCGACATCATCCTGTTCATCGACGAGATCCACACCCTGGTCGGCGCGGGCGCCGCGGAGGGTGCGATCGACGCGGCGAGCATCCTCAAGCCGATGCTGGCCCGCGGCGAGCTGCAGACCATCGGTGCCACCACGCTCGAGGAGTACCGGAAGTACGTCGAGAAGGACCCGGCCCTGGAGCGCCGCTTCCAGCCGATCCAGGTCGGCGAGCCGTCGCTGCAGCACACCGTCGAGATCCTCAAGGGCCTGCGGGACCGCTACGAGGCGCACCACCGGGTGTCGATCACCGACTCCGCGCTGGTCGCCGCGGCGACCCTGGCCGACCGCTACATCAACGACCGCTTCCTGCCGGACAAGGCGATCGACCTGATCGACGAGGCCGGCGCCCGGATGCGCATCCGCCGCATGACCGCGCCGCCGGACCTGCGCGAGTTCGACGAGAAGATCGCCGACGTGCGCCGGGAGAAGGAGTCCGCGATCGACGCGCAGGACTTCGAGCGGGCCGCCCGCCTGCGGGACGAGGAGAAGCAGCTCCTCGGCCAGAAGGAGGAGCGGGAGAAGCAGTGGAAGGCCGGTGACCTCGACGTGGTCGCCGAGGTCGACGACGAGCAGATCGCCGAGGTGCTGGCGAACTGGACGGGCATCCCGGTGTTCAAGCTCACCGAGGAGGAGACGACCCGCCTGCTGCGCATGGAGGACGAGATCCACAAGCGGATCATCGGCCAGAACGACGCGGTCAAGGCCGTGTCGCAGGCGATCCGCCGCACCCGTGCGGGCCTGAAGGACCCGAAGCGGCCGTCGGGGTCGTTCATCTTCGCCGGCCCGTCCGGTGTGGGTAAGACCGAGCTGTCGAAGGCGCTGGCGGAGTTCCTGTTCGGGGACGACGACGCGCTGGTGCAGATCGACATGGGCGAGTTCCACGACCGCTACACCGCCTCGCGGCTGTTCGGTGCCCCTCCGGGCTACGTCGGCTACGAGGAGGGCGGCCAGCTCACCGAGAAGGTCCGCCGCAAGCCGTTCTCCGTGGTGCTCTTCGACGAGATCGAGAAGGCGCACCAGGAGATCTACAACACGCTGCTGCAGGTGTTGGAGGACGGCCGCCTGACCGATGGTCAGGGCCGCACGGTGGACTTCAAGAACACGGTGCTGATCTTCACCTCGAACCTCGGTACGCAGGACATCTCTAAGGCCGTCGGCCTGGGCTTCTCCAGTGGTCAGGGCGCTGAGTCCAACTACGAGCGGATGAAGAACAAGGTCAACGAGGAGATGAAGAAGCACTTCCGGCCGGAGTTCCTCAACCGCATCGACGACGTGATCGTCTTCCACCAGTTGACGGAGCAGGAGATCATCCAGATGGTCGATCTGCTCTCTGGCCGGGTGGAGAAGGCGCTCAAGGCCAAGGACATGGCCCTGGAGCTGACCGACAAGGCGAAGAAGATGCTGGCCAAGCGCGGGTTCGACCCGGTGCTTGGTGCGCGGCCGCTGCGCCGGACGATCCAGCGGGAGATCGAGGACAAGCTGTCCGAGAAGATCCTGTTCGGCGAGATCCAGCCGGGCCAGATCGTGATCGTGGACGTCGAGGGCTGGGACGGGGAAGGCGCCGACGACAAGGCGCACTTCACCTTCCGCGGCGAGCAGAAGCCGTCGCTGGTCCCGGACGCCCCGCCGGTCGCGGTCTCGGCGTCCTCCGACGAGAAGCCGGAGGGCACGGACTCCGAGTCCGCCTGACGCAAGTCCCAGAAGGCCCCGCGCTCCACGGCGCGGGGCCTTCTGCGTTGGGTTCACGGGGAACGGTTGTGGAGGAGTTTGGGTGCGGGCTGAACTGGCCGAGTTCCTCAGGGATCGGCGGTCCCGCGTCGGGCCCGCCGATGTCGGGCTCGAGGCGAGCAGCGGTCGGCGGACGCCCGGGTTGCGGCGGGAAGAGGTCGCGCGGCTCGCCGGGATTTCCGTCGACTACTACATCCGCATGGAGCAGGGGCGCGGGCCGCGGCCGTCCCGGCAGGTGCTCAACGCGCTCGCCGGCGCGCTGCGGTTGTCCGGCGACGAGCGGAACTACCTGTTTCGCCTGGTAGGCGAGGCTCCATCGGTGGTGTCGTCGCGGGAGGTCCCGGCGAGCGTGCTGCGGCTGCTGGAGCGGTTCGACGACGTTCCCGCGCTGGTGCTCGACGTCAAGTACGACATCCTCGCCTGGAACCGGATGGCGGTGGGCCTGATGGGCGACTTCGGCCGCCGGCGCGAGAAGGAGCGCAACATGCTCTGGTGGATGTTCTGCCACCAGCCGTCGGTGCTGGACACCGAGCACGGGCGGCGGTTCGCCAAGTCGTGCGTGGCGAGTGTGCGCGCCGCCGGTCGTTATCCGGGCGATCCCGGCGTTCGCGCGCTGGTCGACGAGCTCAGCGAACGGAACCCGGTCTTCGCCGAGATGTGGGCCGCGCACGAGGTCCAGGTTCAGCGCAGCGCGCAGAAGCGTGGCCTGCACCCGGTGCTCGGCGAGCTGGAACTGGATTCCGAGGTCCTGTTGATCCCCGAGCTGGATCAGCGGCTGATGTTCTTCACCGCCGCTGAGGGCTCTTCCTCGGAGCGGGCGCTGCAGAGCCTCCGGGACTGGGATCGGCAGTCCTAGGTTCGACCGGTCTCTGCCGGGCGTCTTCCATCGCGGCGATCGTGGTGGCACATCGCTGGAAGGAGATCAAATGACGATCCTGGTGACCGGTGGACGCGGCAACGTGGCGCGCAGCGTGGTCGAGCAGCTGTTGAGCGCCGGGGAGAAGCCGCGGGTGATCAGCCGCGATCCCGCCGCCACCCGGCTGCCGGAGCAGGTCGAGGTGGTTCGCGGTGACCTCGCCGAACCGTCGGCGGAGGTGCTGGACGGGGTGTCCGAGGTGTTCCTCTACGCCGATCGCGGCGGCGTGGGCGGTTTCCTGGACGCCGCCCGATCCGCCGGTGTGGAGCACGTCGTGCTGCTGTCGGCCAACGTCGTCACGACCCCGGGCGACCCCGACGATCCGCTGATCCGGCTGCATGGGTCGGCCGAGCGTGCGGTGCTCGATTCCGGGCTGACCTGGACCTTCCTGCGGCCGGGAGGTTTTGCCACGAACGCCCTGGCGTGGGCGGAGTCGATCCGCGCCCGGGGCATCGTCGCGGCGCCGTACCCCGACGCGCACACCGACGCGATCCACGAAGCGGACATCGCGGCCGTTGCGGTGCGGGCGCTGACCGAGCCCGGCCACGGCGGCAGGGCTTACCCGCTGAGCGGGCCGCAGTCGATCACGCAACGCGAGCAGGCCCAGGCGATCGCGGCGGCGATCGGCCGCCCGGTCGAGTTCGTGCCGCAGAGCCCGGACGAATACCGCGCGACGATGGCCGGGCTCGGCATGGCGCACATCGCCGACACGCTCCTGCGCTACCTCGCGGGCCAGGACGGCCGCCCGCTTCCGGTGGTGAACACGGTGGAGGCCCTGACCGGCCGCCCGGCCCGCTCTTTCGCCCAGTGGGCCGCCGACCACGCGTCGGATTTCCGCTGACCAGCCCGGTGCGGAGTCGGCGCAATTTCGCGAGGAGTTGCGCCGGCTCGGTGGCGCGGTTCAGCGGATGCGGCGGATTTCTTCGGTCGGGGCTTCGGCGCTGACCCGGGCGAGCCGGACCGTGGGGGCTTCCGACAGTTCGCGCTCGCGGCGGTTGTTCCGGATGCGGATCGCGATGAACGCCGCGACCGTCAGGATCGCCGTGATCAGGACCGCGCGGGAGAACAGGCCCGCGTACTCCTCGACGAGGTACCAGCTCTGGCCCAGCAGGTAGCCGGCCAGCACGAAGACCGTGTTCCAGATCAGGCTGCCGAGCGCGGTGAACAGGGCGAACGTGGCCAGGCGCATGCGTTCGACGCCGGCCGGGAGCGAGATGAAGCTGCGGAACAGCGGGATCATCCGCCCGAAGAACACCGCCTTGACGCCGTGCTTGGCGAACCAGGCCTCGGTCCGGTCGATGTCGGAGATCTTCACCAGCGGGATCTTCGCGGCGAGGGCGCGGGTGCGGTCGCGGCCCAGCGTCGCGCCGATGCCGTAGAGCGCCAGCGCGCCGATCAGCGAGCCGAGCGTCGTCCACAGGATCGCGCCGATGACCGACATGTTGCCCTGGCTGGCGGTGAATCCGGCCAGCGGCAGGATCACCTCGGACGGGATGGGCGGGAAGAGGTTCTCCAGGGCGACGATCATCCCCGCTCCCGGGCCGCCGAGCACCTCCATCACGGAGATCACCCAGGCGGCGAAGCCGGTCGGTTCGGCGGAGGTGGCGGCCAAGGTCGTCAGATCCATTCGAGCGGCTCCGGGTTGCGCCCCGCCCGGACGGTGTGGAGCACGTCGGCGTGCGAGCCGTGCCGGCGGAACAAGATCGGTGGTATGTCCGTTTCTTCCATGATTCCAGCCCGCAGCGGCACTCCGGCCTCGCGAGAGGTGA
This sequence comes from Saccharopolyspora sp. NPDC050389, assembly GCF_040655595.1. Lineage (NCBI taxonomy): Bacteria > Bacillati > Actinomycetota > Actinomycetes > Pseudonocardiales > Pseudonocardiaceae > Saccharopolyspora > Saccharopolyspora sp. NPDC050389. The sequence goes on along the minus strand of NZ_JBFAKG010000006.1, from coordinate 85,345 downwards.
TCTGTCCCATACTTCACGGGCCGCGCTCGCGAGGGAGATGTCCGATTTTGCCTGAAATCGGATCGGCCGAACCAGGCAAAACGGGCTCTGATTCGGCCTGAGTTTGGGCGCACTCGGCGCGTCGGGCGCCTGACGATCTCTCGGGTTTCGGCGTGCGGTTCCGTGCGCACCGCCCGAAATGGCAGGCACCGGGTCGGTGCCGTCTGCGAAGCTGGTGCGGTGCGCGTGGCGTTGCTGGGGCCCTTTCGGCTGAACGCACCCGACGGTCGGGCGATAGAGGTCGGCGGCCTCCGGGTGCGGATGCTCCTCGCGCGACTCGCGCTCGACGCCGGCCGCACCGTCTCCACCGAGCTCCTCATCGCCGACCTCTGGGGCTCCGCCCAGCCGGCCGGCGCGCTGAACGCGCTCCAGTCGCTGGTGTCTCGCGCGCGCCGCGCGCTCGCGGGCGAGCTGTCCTTGCGCTCCGACCAGTCGGGCTACGCCCTCCTGGTGGATCCCGATGACGTCGACGTCATCCGCTTCGCTTCGCTCGCGGCCGAGGGGCGGCGCTTGCTTCGCGGCGGCCGGGGCGATGCTGCCGCCGCCGCGCTTCGCGAGGCGCTGGCGTTGTGGCACGGGGATGCTCTCGTCGACTTCGTCGACGCGCCGTTCGCCGAGGCGCAGGCCGCGCGCTTGGCGGAGCTGCGTCTGGCCGCGATCGAGGATCGGGCGGATGCCGATCTCGGTGCTGGTCGGCATGCCGATCTGGTGCCCGAGTTGGAGGGGCTTTGCGCGCGCTTTCCGCTGCGCGAGCGGCTCACGGCGCTGCGCATCCGCGCGCTTTACGCGTCCGGCAGGCAGGCCGATGCGCTTGCCGCTTACGAGGCTTTGCGGCGCCGTTTGGATCAGGAGCTCGGTGTGTCGCCGTCGCAGGAGCTCCGGGATCTGCAGGTCGCGCTGCTGCGTGGCGATCCAGGCTTGTCGCCGCGATCGGAGCCGGATGCGCATGCGGAGCTGCGGTGGGCGCCGATCAGGCCGGTGTTGCCGACCCGGTTGAGCAGCTTCGTCGGCCGGGAGCGGGAGATCGAGCGGGTTCGCGCGGAGCTGGCGGATTCCCGGCTGGTCACCCTGTTCGGTCCCGGCGGCGCGGGGAAGACGCGGCTGGCGATCGAGACCGCCGCCGGGATGTCGGATCGGCGGGTGTGGTTCGTCGAGCTCGCGCCGGTGCGCGACGGGCAGGACGTGACGGCGGCGGTGCTCGCCGCGCTCGGGGTGCGCGAGACCCGGCTGCTGGAATCGCCGATGAAGCACGCGTTGAGCCGGGCGGCGGACCTGTTCTCCGCGGAACCGGCGCTGCTGGTGCTGGACAACTGCGAGCAGGTGATCGAGGCCGCCGCCGAGTTCGTGCAGGAGGTGCTGAGCCGGGCACCGCAGCTGCGGGTGGTGGCGACCAGCCGGGAGCCGTTGGCGCTGACCGGTGAGCGGCTGCTGCCGGTCGGGCCGTTGGCGCTGCCGGAGGCCGAGGACGCGGCGCCGGAGGCCGCGGCGGTGCGGCTGTTCGTGGATCGGGCGGCCGCCGCCCGGCCCGGTTTCGCGCTCGACGACGGCAACACCCGCGACGTGGTGGAGATCTGCCGCCGGCTGGACGGCATGCCGCTGGCGATCGAGCTGGCGGCGGCCCGGCTGCGGGCGATGAGCGTCCGGCAGGTCGCCGAGCGGCTCGACGACCGATTCCGGTTGCTCACCAACGGGAATCGCACCTCCATGCCGCGGCACCGGACGTTGCGCGCGGTGGTGGAGTGGAGCTGGGACCTGCTGACCGGGCCGGAGCAGGTGCTGGCCAGGCGGCTGTCGGTCTTCGCCGGGAACGCATCGGCCGACGCGGTCTCCGCGGTGTGCGCCGATGCCGGGATGCCGGCCGCGGACGTGTTCTACGTGCTCGTCTCGCTGGTGGAGAAATCCCTGGTGGAGGCGGTCGATTCGGAACTCGGCATGCGGTACCGGATGTTGGAGACGGTGCGCGCGTTCTGCGCCGAGAAGCTCGCCGCGGCCGAGGAGAAGGATGGCCTGCGCAGCTCGCACGCGACGCACTTCGTCGAGTTCGCCGAAGCCGCCGCGGTCCGGCTGCACGACGCGGAGCAGATCGACTGGCTGAACCGGCTGGATGCCGACCACGACAACATCATCGCCGCGCTGCACTGGGCGACCGAATCCGGCGACGCGGACCGGGGATTCCGGTTGGGCGCTGCGTTGAGCTGGTACTGGTCGATGTCCGCGCAGCACGACGAGCTGAAGGGCCGGCTGGAAGAGGTGGCGGCCCTGCCGGGCGCGGCGCAGCCGGAGAGCCGGGCGGTCGTCGACCTGATGTTGGTGATGTCAGCCGACTCCACCCCCGACTGGGCCGCGGCCCTGCGCACCGCGGTGACGGCGGTCCGCGACACCGGCGCGCGGTTCCGCTACCTGTACGCGACGGTGATGGAACCGATCGGGTGGATCCTGATCCGCGAACAGTCCGAATTGGACAGATGCGTCGAGCGGGCGCTGCGGCACCCGCACCCGTGGGCGCGGGCCGCCGGCCTGTTCTGCCGGGGATTCGGCGCGGAACACAACGGAAATCCCATCGCGGGGGAGAAGGACATGCGCGCCGCGCGCACCGAGTTCCGCGCCATCGGCGACCGGTGGGGCAGCGCGCAGACCACCACCAGCATCGCCGAATTCCGGTCGCGGCGCGGCGACCACGAAGGCGCGATCGAGGCGTTCCAGGAATCGGTCGAGACGTTCCGCGAACTGCGCGCCACCGAAGAGCTGGTGCCGGTGCTGGCGAGGATCGGCATGGAGCGGCTGCGCGGCGGCGACCTCGACGGGGCGCGCGCCGACCTGCTGCGCGCCGAACGCATCGGCCGGAACAGGTTCCTCTACCACCAGATCTCGGCGTTGACCGGACTCGCCGAGGTCGCCCGGATCTCCGGCGACCGCGATCAGGCCCGCGACTACCTGGCCGCGGCGCGGGCGGCACTGGCCGAGTCGGCAATGGCACCGGAACCGCTGCGGCAGATGGAGCTGCTCGGCGAAGCGAAGCTGTGCCTCGAAGAAGACGAGCTCGACGAGGCGCAGGCGTTGCTCGCCGAAGCCTTCGCCGTGGGACTGGAGCTCCGCGACATGCCGCTGAACGCGACCCTCGCGGAGCAGGCGGCACGCGTCGAGTTCGCCGCCGGGCGGCCGCAGCGGGCGGCACGCCTGATCGGCATCGCCGTCGTGCTGCGCGGCCTGGTCGACGAAGGAGACCCCGAAGTGCGAGCGCTGGTGCGCGAGCTGGCCGAGGAGCACCGCGCAGAGCGCGACGGCGCAGCCGCGCTCTCGCGGGACGACGCCTTCGCGGAGCTCCGCGACGCGCTGGGGGCTTGAGGGGCGTCAGCCCCGATTCCGGCGGCGCAGCCGGTTCGCCGAACCTGCGGTCGGTCCCTCCCGCCCCCGACGCGGGAGGGCTCGACCGCAGGCGGACATGAGGATTATTCCGCTCCCATCGGGGACACCTCCCGGCGACCACCGATATCGGCGCCGTCACCGCTGGTCAGGCGCCGTTCGCGCGTCCCACAGCGGGGCTTCGCGGTTCGACGGCTCCGCTGGTCACGGGGCCGTGAGTATTTTGGGCTGCTATAGCGACCCAAAGTACTCACGGCCCCGGACCTGCGGAAACACTGCTGCTGCAGCCGAGGGCGGCGCCTGCGGTCACATCCGGCGGCGGTAGGCCCACATCGCCAGCGGGAAGAACACCGCCACGATCGCGACCATCCAGATCAGCGTCGCCGTCAGCGGGCCGGCGACCGGGCCGCCGATCATCAGGCCGCGCGCGGTGTCCGCGAGCTTCGTGACCGGGTTGATGTTCACCCACACCTGCAACCAGCCCGGCATCGTCTCGGTCGGCACGAACACGTTGCTGCCCATGGTCAGCGGGAACATGAACGCCATCGCCACGCCGGGCAATGCCTGCTGGTTCTTGATCAGCATCCCGAGGAACACCGTGATCCAGCACATCGCCAGCGCGAAGGCGATCACCACCACGATCGCCGCCAGCGCGGACAGCGGATCGGTCTGGATGCGGAAGCCCATGATGGTGGCGAAGACCAGCAGCACCGCCAGCGCCACCAGGTATCGCACGATGTCGCCCAGCACCGCGCCGATCAGCGGCGCCGACCGCGCCACCGGCAGGCTGCGGAACCGGTCGAACACGCCCTTGGAGATGTCGGTGTTGAGCGCCCAACCGGTGCCGAGGCTGGCGAAGACCATGTTCATCGCCATCACGCCGGGCAGCGTGAGCTGCAGGTACGAGCCGGTGTCGCCGACGATCGCCCCGCCGAAGAGGTAGACGAACATGACCAGGAACAGGATCGGCTGGATGGTGACGTCGATCAGGCCCTCGGGCGACTTGCGGATCTTGAGGATGCTGCGCCCGGCCAGCGTCAGGCCGTGCCGCAGCGCGCGGATCGGGCCGATGCGTTCCGACGTGGTCGTCGGCGCGGCCGGCGAGCGTTCGATCGTGGCGGTCATGCGGCGGTCTCCTCCTCGGCTGCCTTGCCGGTGATGGCCAGGAACACCTCGTCCAGGCTGGGCAGGCGCAGCGCGAGCTCGTCGGCGGTGATCCCGGCGTCGTCCAGCCGGCGGACCAAAGTGGACAGCAGCACCGGGTCGTCGACCGGCGTGGTGAGCAGCCCGCTGTCGTTGTTCGTGGCCGGTTCGGTGCCGGTGAGTTCGGCGAGGATCCGGCGCACCGCGGGCACGTTCGCCAGGTCGGTCGGCCGCACCTGCAGGGTCTGGCCGCCGACGCGGCGCTTGAGCTCGTCGGCGCGGCCGTCGGCGACCACCCGGCCGTGGTCGATCACGCTGATCCGGTCGGCCAGCTGATCGGCCTCCTCCAGGTACTGGGTGGTCAGCAGCACCGTCACCCCCTCGCCGGAGAGGGTGCGCACCATGTCCCACACCTGGTTGCGGCTGCGCGGGTCGAGCCCGGTGGTGGGCTCGTCGAGGTAGAGGATCTCGGGGCGGCCGATCAGGCTCGCCGCGAGGTCCAGGCGGCGCCGCATGCCGCCGGAGTAGGTCTTGATCGCGCGGCCGCCGGCCTCGGTGAGGTCGAACCGCTCCAGCAGCTCGCCCGCCCGCGCCTTGGCGTCGCGCTTCGGCATTTCGAGCAACCGGCCGATGAGCACCAGGTTCTCGATGCCCGTCAGCTCCTCGTCGACCGAGGCGTACTGGCCGGTGAGCCCGATGCGGCTGCGCACCGCGACCGGCTGGCGGAGCACGTCGTAGCCCGCGACGGTCGCGGTGCCGGCATCCGGCCGCAGCAACGTGGCGAGGATCCGGACCGCGGTCGTCTTGCCCGCACCGTTGGGGCCGAGCACGCCGAGGATCGTTCCCGCCGGCACGGCGAGATCCACCCCGGCCAGCGCGGTGGTGGAGCCGAATCGTTTGACCAGGCCCTCGGCCTGGATCGCGAATGACATGCCTCCAATCTCCGTGGGGGCCCTGACAAGTCGCGCACAGCTCGCTGACAGGCTGGGTGACGGGGACGACACGAGGAGCCAGTGATGGATCGGACGTTGGTGGCCGAGCCGGAGCACGAGCCGGGGCAGGACGACCCGCCGCGGCGCAAGCCCGGTGGCCGGGTGGTCACGGTGCTCCTGGTGCTGGCCACGGTCGGCCTGCTGGCCTGGGCGACGCTGCCGCTGTCCGGTTGGGACCGCGGCCGGTACCTGGTGGCGCTGGCGGCGTTGACCCAGTACGCGGCGCTGTCCGGCATCGTGCTGGCGTTGCTCGCCGTGATCCTGCGGCGCTGGTTGACCGCGCTCGTCGCCGGCCTGGCCACCGCGATCTTGGTGCTCTCCGTCGCGCCGCGCGCCATTCCCGATACGACTCCGGCGCAGGGCGTTGCGCTGCGGGTGCTGTCGTTCAACGCCTACTTCGGCGGTGCGGACGCCGCGCAGGTCGTGGATCTCGTGCGGCAGAACCAGGTCGACGTGCTCAGCCTGCAGGAACTCACGCCCGAGATGGTGGCCGCGCTGGACGCCGCCGGGCTCGCCGAGGCGCTGCCGCACCGGGTGTTCCAGCCGGGGCCAAGGGCGGACGGTTCCGGGATCGCGTCCCGCTACCCGCTGCGGGAACTGGCGTTGGTGCCGGATTCGACGCTGGCCCAGCCATCGGCGCTGGTGGAAAGGCCGGGCGCGCCGGCCGTCGAGATCGTGGCGGTGCACCCGCTGTACCCGATGGGGCGGGACACGGCCGAGGTCTGGGACCGCGAGATGCGCGCGCTGCCGTCACCGGCCGCCGACGGCACGCCCCGGATCCTGGCGGGCGACTTCAACGCGACCCTCGACCACACCCGCCTCAAGTACCTGATCGGCCAGGGCTACACCGACGTCGCCGAGGCCACCGGCGACGGCCTGCACCCGACCTGGCCGGGCCCGGGCTCCTGGTTCCCGCCGCCGGTCACGATCGACCACGTGCTCACCAGCGGCGGCATCGCGCCCCAGTCGTTCCGGACCATCGACGTGGCGGGCGCCGACCACCGCGCGATCCTCGCCACGGTCGTCCTGACCGGCTGACGGCGTCGCCGCAGGTCAGTGCCCGTGAGTACTTTGTGCTGCTATAGCGACACAAAGTACTCACGGGTCCTGAACAGCCAGAACGGTTCCTCAGCCGGTCACTTGCCGGGGTGGGACTCCTGGATGAGCTCGAACTCCAGCAGGCTGGAGCCGGTGGCCACCGGGTTCTTGGCCTCGCCCGCGTGCGCCTCCTTCGCCGGGCCGCTGGCCCACGCCTGGAACGCCTCCTCGGATTCCCACTTCGTGTACACGAAGTAGCGGTTCTCGCCCTTGACCGGGCGCAACAGCTCGAACCCGAGGAACCCGGGCGCGCTGTCCACCGAGCCGTGCCGCGAAGCGAACCGCTTCTCCAGCTCCGGGCCCGCACCTTCAGGGACCTCGATCGCATTGATCTTCACAACAGCCATGCAGCCAGCCTACGAGCCCGCCGCGACCACCGGCGACCGCGGCGGGCACGCCCGCTGGCTGTTGTCTTTGAAGCGGCGAAGCCGCTCAGCCCACCTTGCGGCTTGCGCCGCCACGCAGAACGAGCCTGGAAACAGTCTCTAGAGCTCGATCTGCGGGTGTAGGCGGGCGATGTTCCAGACCCGTTGGCGCCGCACGACCAGCGTGGTCAGGGCCAGGAAGACGACCAGGAATCCGGCCAGCACCGCCACGTCCAGCAGCAGGTGTTCCGCCACGCCGCCGGAGATCGTCACGCGCAGCCCGTCCACCAGGTAGGTCATCGGCAGGAACGGGTGCACGGCCTGGAACGGCACCGGGGCCGTCTCCATCGGGTACAGCCCGCCGGAGGCGGTGAGCTGGATGATCAGCAGCACCAGCGACAGCAGGTCGCCGACCGCGCCGAGCGCGGTGCGCAGGAAGTGGTCGATGGCGACGAACGCGACCGCGGCGAGGGCGACCAGCCCGATCGTCCACCAGACGTGCACCGGGTCGAGCCCGAGCCCGAAGTCGACCACCGCGTACAGCACCAGCCCGCCGACGATGCCCAGCGCCGCCGCGGGCAGGAAACCGGCGAGCGCGACGGTGAACGCCCCGACGCGATCCGCGAGCGCGCGCAGGTTCACCGGCTTCAGCAGCAGGTATGCGAACAGCCCGAAGACCCAGAGGGCGATCGCGAAGAAGAACGGCGCCAGCCCGCGCCCGTAGACGTGCGCCGGGTTGAGGTTGTCGGTGTGGATCTCGGTCGGCGACCCGAGGACGTCGGCGGCCTGCGCGACCTCGGTGGGATTCGTCGGCGGGATCTTGCCCAGCGTGTCGTCGACCAGGCCCTGCAGGTTCTTCGCGCCGTCGTTGAGCTGCCCGGCGCCGGTCTCCAGCACCCCGCTGCTCGCCGCCAGCGTGTTCAGGCCGTTGGTGATGCCGTTGGCGCCGCCGGCGAGTTCCGCGACGCCCGCGCGCAGCGTGTCCGCAGGCGCGGTGAATGCGCGGATCTGGTTCTGCAGCGGGCCCATGTTGTTCTGCAGGGACAGCGCTTGCGCGTTGGCGTCCTGCGCCGTGGTCAGGGCCTGCTGGGCGTCCTTGTCCGCGGTGCTCGCGGCATCGGCGAGCTTCTGGGAGTTGTCCAGGGCGCGCTGGTAGACGGCGTCCTGGGAGAGCTCGGGATGCCGCTTGCCGAGTTCCTCGATCGCCGAGTGGCCCTCGGTCGCTCGCTGGCTGAGGAAACCGGTGGTGGTCTTGATCGTGCTCAGGCTGTTGACCGCGATGTTGCTCGCGTTGACCAGGGCGTTGACCGCGCCGGGCAACCGCTCGGCGGTGAAGTTGCTGACCGCGCTCAGCTGCTTGTCCAGCTGCGCGGTGGCGTCCGAGATGTCCTGCACGCCGCGCGAGACCTGGCCGGTGCCGTCGCGAACGCCGTTGAGGCCCTTGGAAAGCGCCGCCGTGCCCTGCTTGCTCAGGTCGGTGCCCTCGACGAGCTGTTTCGACGCTTCCGAAGCGAGTTGCAGCTTCTCGCGCGCCTGGTCGAGCTCGCCGTAGAGCGCGCGGGCGTAGGTGGCGTGCGCGGCGGCGTTGATCTGGTTCTGCAGCTCGGTCTGCACCGTGTCGGCCATGATCCCGGCGATGTAGCCGTTGGCGTCGTTCTTGACGATCTGCAGCGCGGCGCGCTCCGGGTTGCGGTCGGCCGCGGTCGCCAGCTTCGCGCTGAAGTCCGACGGGACCTCGATCGTGAAGTAGTACCGGCCTTCCACGAGGCCGTGCCGCGCCTCGGCGGAATCCACGAAGTTCCAGTCGAAGATGTCGGTCGCCTTGAGCTGCTGGACGAACTGCTCGCCGGCGTTGATGTGCTCGCCGCGGGTGTCGACCGGCAGGTCGGAGTTGACCACCGCGACCGGCACCCGGTTCAACTGGCCGTAGGGATCCCAGTTCGACCACAGGTACAGCGACCCGTACAGCAGCGGGACCAGGATCAGCACGAGCGGCACGAAGCGGCGCAGCGGCCCGCGAAAGCGCCGCAGCTCCAGCCAGGCCAGCTTGATCGCTTTCACGGGGCGACCTCTTCCTGCCGGTCGAGCACCTTCGTGGGTCGTTCCGGTTCGCGGGCGGGCAGCGGGATCACCTCGACGTCGCCGGACGGCGGATCGGTGGCGCTGGCCAGCACCGTCATCCCGGTGCGGGTCACCTCGCGCAGCCCGGCCCACACCTGCGCGCGTGCCGCCCGGGGCAGGCCCGCGTCGACGTCGTCGACGAGGATTCCGGCGGGGGAGGCGGCGATCGTCAGCGCCACCGCGAGCAGCAGGCGCTCGGCTGGGGGCAGCTCGTCGATCAGCTTGGTGCGATCCGGGGCGATCCGGACCCTGTCGAGCGCGGCGTCGATGGAGTGTTCGGAGACGCCGCTGATCAGGCGGCGTTCCACGATCGCCTCCCGGACCCGGTGCTTGTCCTCCAGCTCGTAGCCGGGGCGCAGCCGCGCGGGGCGGATCAGCTGCCGCACCGCCTTGGCCTGCGCGGGCAGCACGTGCCCGGAGACGTCCAGGTGTCCGGTGATGAGCGGGAGCCTGCCGGACAGCGCGAGCAGCAGCGAGGTGCGGCCCGTGCCGGACGGCCCGGCCACCACGGCTAGCGCGCCGGGTTCGACGCGCAGGTCCAGATTGGCGAACACGATGCCCTCCGGGCCCCTGGCGGCGATTCCGCGGGCGAGGATGGCCACGCCGTCGACGTCCATTCACCCTCCTGAGTGCGCGATTTGCTGCTCCAAAGTGGCGGCTCGCGCGGAGGTCGGCAACTCGTGATCCACATTAGTCCACTGTGGATCGAATGTCGCGGGCTCGAGGCGTGTCGAGAGCGGTTTCGACCGAACGGTGTGAACCAAGCCGGGAACGGCTCGGGCTCAGCGGGTGGTGACGGTTTCGGCCTCGCCGGTGCGGGTGTCGACGATGGCGATCTCGCTGATCCCGGCGCGCACCGGCTCCGGCGGTTGCAGCGCCTGGAAGCCCGCCGCCAGCTGGTCGTCGGTGATGCCCTGGGCGAGCGTGCAGTGCGGGATCCACGCGCCCGGGAAGTAGTAGGCGGAAGGGTGCTGCACCCGCCCGGCGAGTGCGTCGTGCACCGCCGAATGCACCGCCAGCAGCTCGGTGTCCACGACCGCGCCCAGCAGCAGCACCCGTTCCTCGCCGGGGAACGTTCCCAGGGTGTGCAGCCAGAGGTCCGGAATGGACAGCAGCTCCAGCTCGGCGCGCAGCGCCTTGCGCGCGGCGGTCGGCATGCCGCCGGCCGCGGCGAAGGTCACGTGCGGGCGGTGCTTGCGCGTGGCGAGGCTCGGCACCCCGGCTTCGTCCAAGCGCCGCCACAGCGCCCGGATCTCGGAATCCGCGGCGTCGTCGAAGAATGCCACGACCGCCTGCGCCATCAGTGCTCGCCGGGCAGTGCGAAGCGGCCGTCGTCGGTCTGCTCGATCAGCCCGTCCACCAGCAGGGAATCCAGGCAGCGGTCGCGCTGCCCGGCGTCCGCCCAGACCGCGTCCAGCTGCTCGCGCAGCACCGGGCCGGTCGAGCCGCGCAGGACGTCCAGCAGCTTGCCGCGCACCTGGCGATCGGTACCGGCGAACTTCTGCACCTTCTTCGGCGGCCCGGCGTAGGCCGGGCGGCCGGCGTGCTGCCAGGCGCAGTCGTGCGCGATCGGGCAGGCCTCGCACTGCGGCGACCGCACGGTGCACACCATCTGGCCGAGCTCCATCAGCGCCGCCGAAAGCTTCGCGGCGCTTGCGTCGTCGGCCGGGAGCAGGGCGTCGACGTCGTTGAGATCGCGCTTGGTCGACGGCGGACCGGCGTCACCGGCACCGTGCACGGCGCGCGCGACCACCCGGCGGACGTTCGTGTCGACGACCGGCGCCCGCTTGCCGTAGGCGAAGGCCGCCACCGCTCGGGCGGTGTAGGCGCCGATGCCCGGCAGGGCCAGCAGCGTGTCGACGTCGGACGGCACGACGTCGCCGTGCTCGGCGGCGATCGTCGCGGCGGCCTCGTGCAGCCGCAGGGCCCGGCGCGGGTAGCCGAGCTTCCCCCAGGCGCGCACCACCTCGCCCTGCGGCTCGGCGGCCAGGTCGGAGGGGCGCGGCCAGCGGCGCATCCATTCCTCCCAGATCGGCTGGACCCGGTTGACCGGGGTCTGCTGCAGCATCGTCTCGCTGACCAGCACGCCCCAGCCCGTGGTGCCGGGTGCGCGCCACGGCAGCGGCCGGGCGGTGGCGGCGAACCAGTCGATCAACTCGACCGGATCCAGGGGCGGGGCGGGATGCGCGGCGGTGGTCTTCATGGCACCGCCGATCCTGCCAGGCCCCCTGCGGCGCGGGAAACCACGCCCGAGAGGACCTCGCGACGTCGTCCCGCCCGTCGCAGGAACTTCCATCTATCTGGAGCTGAAACAGTGTTGACCACCTGCGAGAACGCTCCTGCGATGGCTTGAGCGATGCACTGTGTCGAAAAGCTGCGCCGCCCGCTTCCCGGGCGGAAGCCGATTTCCCGAGAAGCCGCGCTCCGGTGCGGGCTGGCGGGCAGGTTCTTCCGGGATTCGGGGCTTGATCGACCGAGATGCGCCTGATCGGGTGATCATTGGTAACGCCGTTCGGAGTATTCGCCGGGTTACTGTCGAGCCGTGATTGATCCGACCGGACCGCTCCCGCCCGCGGTGTACTGGCGTCGCCGCGCGGTGGCGATCGGTGCGGTCGTGCTAGTGGCGACGCTCCTCGGCTGGGGCGCGATCGCCCTGCTGGGCGGAGCCTCGGCGCCGCAGGGTGTCCCGGCGCCGCCGCCGGGTCCGCCGGTCGCGGTGGCGGCCGACGCCCCGCCGCCGCCTTGCGCGGACGAGTCGATGCGCGTCGTCGCCGAGGTGGCCCGCCCGGAGTTCAAGGTGGGCGAGCGGGTCGGCATGAGCATCGTGGTGACGAACGCGGGCGACCGCGCATGCGTGCGCGACATCAACCGATTGCTGCGCGAGCTGACGGTGTCGACGCCGGGCGGAAAGCACGTGTGGTCGAGCAGCGACTGCTACTCGGAGTCGACGAACGAGCAGCAGCTGCTGCAGCCGGGCCAGTCGGTGCGCAACGACATCCAGTGGTCGGGCCAGACGTCCACATCGGACTGCGAAGACGGCCAGGGCCGAGCCCAGGCGGGCGACTACCAGCTGATCGCCAGGCTGGCGGCGCTGAACAGCTCGCCCACCCCGTTCCGCCTGGCCCCGGCCGCCTGACCCGAGACCGGGAATCCCCGATTTCAGGCAGAATCCGACGCTCCTGATGGGTGTTTGTCAGGCGAATCGGTCCACTATGGAGGATTCCGCGAGCCGGGAAAGGCCCTCCCGGATCGCGCTCGCTCGCGCGTCGCCGATCGAACCCACCTCACGCAGCTCGGCCACCGTCGCCGCGAGCAGCCGCTGCAGCGAACCGAAGTGCTCCACCAACTGCCGCCGCACCGTCATCGGCAGCCGCGGCACCCTGGCGAGCAGCCGGTAGCCGCGCGGGCTCAGGTGCTCCTCCAGCGCCTCCGGCTTGTCCGGGTAGCCGAAGGCCCCGGCGATCGCCGTCAGGTCCAGCAGCTCCGTGCCGTCGAGCTTGCGCAGCGCCGCCTCGACCTGCTCCGAGGTCGGCATCGCGCCGCTGGTCGGCAGGTACTCCTGCACGATCAGCTCGCGGTCCAGGTCGATGTCGTCCCTGGCGTGGCCGCGACCGTTCCGCGCCTCCCGCGAGGAGCCGACCAGCTCGTCCAGCTGCAGCTCGATCAGCCTGCCGTCCTTGCCGAGTTCGACGACGTCGCCCTCGATCTCGTCGGCGATCCGCCGCACCATCTCCATCCGCTGCACGACAGTCATCGCGTCGCGCAACGTCACGTAGTCCTCGATCTCCAGCGCCGACAGCGTCTGCGCGACCTCGGCCAGCCGCGCGGTGTAGCGCTCCAGGGTCGCCAGCGCCTGGTTGGCGCGGGAGAGGATCTCCGGCGAGCCGATCAGCACGTGCCGGTGGCCCCGCGCGTAGACGCTGATGATGCTCATCGACTGGCTCACCGACACCACCGGGTAGCCGGTCTGGATAGCGGTGCGCTCCGCCGTGCGGTGCCGCGTGCCGGACTCCTCGGTGGGCGTGCTCGCGTCGGGCACCAGGTGCACGTTCGCCCGCATGATCCGCATCGCGTCCGTGGACAGCACCACCGAACCGTCCATCTTGGACAGTTCGCGCAGCCGGGTGGCGCTGAACTCGATGTCCAGGTGGAACCCGCCGTCGCAGAGCGCCTCCACCGCCGGGTCGTAGCCGAGCACGATCAGGCCGCCGGTGCGGCCGCGCAGGATGCGCTCCAGCCCGTCCCGCAGCGCGGTTCCGGGAGCCAGCCCGGCGAGCGTGCCGCGCAGCTGCTCGTGGCTCATTTGACACCCACGATCTTGAGCGCCTCGCTGACGTTCGACACCACCGTGGCGCGCACGCCCTTCGGCAGCGGGCCCGCGTCCGGCGGCACCAGCGCCCGGTCGAAGCCGAGTCTGGCCGCTTCGGCCAGCCGCCGCCCGACACTGCTGACCCGCCGGATCTCCCCGGCGAGCCCCACCTCGCCGACCGCGATCAGGTTCGGCGGCAGCGGCTTGCCCCGCTGCGACGAGGCGATGGCCAGCGCGATCGCGAGGTCCGCGGCAGGCTCGTGCACCTTCGTGCCGCCGACCGTCGCCGCGAACACGTCGTACTCGCCGGTGGGCACCTTGCCGTGCTTGCCCAGCACCGCGAGCATCATCGACACCCGGGCCGAGTCCAGGCCGCTGACCGATCGCCGCGGCATGGCCATCTGGGTCTTCATCACCAGCGACTGGACCTCAACCAGCAGCGGGCGCTTGCCCTCCACCATCACGGTCACCGCGGTGCCGTCGACCTGGGTTTCCTTGCGGTTGATGAACAGCCCGGACGGGTCCGGGACCTCGGCGATGCCGTCGTCGCGCTGCTCGAAGCAGCCGACCTCGTCGGCGGGCCCGAACCGGTTCTTCACGCCGCGCAGCATCCGCAGCGCCGAGTGCCGGTCGCCCTCGAAGTGCAGCACCACGTCGACCAGGTGCTCCAGCACGCGCGGACCGGCCACCGCGCCGTCCTTCGTGACGTGCCCCACCAGCACCACCGGCAGGCCGCGCTCCTTGGCCAGCGACACCAGCGCCGTGGTCACCGCGCGGACCTGCGTGACGCCGCCGGGGCTGCCGTCGGCTTCGGGCGACTGCACGGTCTGCACCGAGTCGACGATCAGCAGGCCCGGCTTCACCGCGTCGACGTGCCCGAGCACGGCGGACAGGTTGCTCTCGGCGCCGAGGTAGAGCTCCGGGTGCACCGAGTCGGTGCGCTCCGCGCGAAGACGCACCTGACCTGCGGATTCCTCACCGGTGACGTACAGCGACGGGCCTGGCGAGGCGCCCGCGGCCCAGCGGTGCGCGACCTCCAGCAGGAGTGTGGACTTTCCCACTCCGGGCTCGCCGGCCAGCAGCACGACCGCGCCCGGCACGATGCCGCCGCCCAGCACCCGGTCCAGCTCCGCGATGCCGGTGGACACCGCGCGGGCGGAGTCGAGGTCGACCTCGGCGATCGGGCGGGCCGGGGTGGACGGGGCGCCCGCCGCGACCTTCGTCAGCATCGGGCGGGCGGCGGCGGTCTCGTCGATGGTGCCCCACGCCTGGCAGCTCGGGCAGCGGCCGACCCACTTGGTGACCTCGTGGCCGCAGTCGGCGCAGCGGTATCCGGGACGGGCGGTGCGGGTGTTCTTCGGGGGCACGCGGCGAGGCTATCCGCCCGCGACGACAGGCCCGGTCACCGGCATCGCGCGGCGAGCGCGCCACCTTCGAGTGGATCAGACGCGGAACGGGCCGCCCGCGAGTGCGGACGGCCCGTTCCGGCGAAGCCTGCGGTCAGTGACCGCCGCCGCCCTGCTCGGCGCCCGGCAGCGGGCTGCCGTGCTCGGGGCGCGGCGTGTGGTCGGTGCCCACCGGGACCTGCACGGTGACCGAGCCGGCCTTCTCGAAGACGAACGTCACCGGGACCGTCACGCCCGGCGTGATGTCCTGCTTGAACCCGTTCAGCGTGATCTGCACCACGCGGTCCGCGGTCGTCTCAGCCTGCTGGACCTGCGCGGACTGGCCGACGGCGTGCAGCGCGGTCCGGCTCGGCAGGTCGGTGATGCCGCCGAGGGTGGCCGACGCCGCGTACGGGCTGGAAACCTGGACCAGCTTGTCGCCCGGGCCCTCGTTGGCGATCACCAGCTGCACCGGCGCGGAGGAACCGGCCGGGTAGCGCGCGTCGGTGGTCGGGAAGGTGAAGGAGGCGTCGCGGATCGAGATCTGCTTGAGGTCGGCGTTACCACCGTTGACGGCGGCGACCTGCGTGTCGGTCTCGGTCACCTGACCGGCACTGCACCCGGCGAGGGCGACGACGGCGCCGAGCCCGATAGCGGCCGGGATCAACCGCAGGCGAACGGCCTTGAGGTGCTGAGGGCGGCTCACGGATGCAGCGTCCTTCCTGATTGCCGGACAACCGCTGGAAGCTTAATCCCCACCGCGCGCGGCCGTTCCAGGGGCTAGCCGAACTACCTATTTCCTGGTCCCCGAAGGCCCGGACGGCACCCCGTCCAGACTATCCATAGTGGACGATTTCAGTGGGCCGAAAGGTGTCTCCTTGCACGTTCGGGGCATCCTTGTCAACCCCCGTCTGCCGCCTGACCTGCGATTACGGATGGCGAGGTGGTCGAGGCCCAGTTGCCCCACGTGCTAAACTGGGCATAGCGAAAGGGGCAGAGGACACATGGTTTTCAAGGTCGGAGAGACCGTCGTCTACCCGCATCACGGTGCCGCGCTCATCGAAGCAATCGAGACTCGTGTGATCAAGGGCGAGGAAAAGCAGTACCTCGTCCTCAAGGTCGCGCAGGGCGACCTGACCGTGCGCGTTCCCGCGGACAATGCCGAGATCGTCGGTGTCCGGGACGTTGTCGGCCAGGAGGGGCTCGATCGGGTCTTCGACGTGCTGCGGGCCCCGCACACCGAAGAGCCCACCAACTGGTCTCGGCGGTACAAGGCCAACCTTGAGAAGCTCGCCTCCGGCGATGTGAACAAGGTGGCCGAAGTGGTGCGCGACCTCTGGCGACGCGAGAAGGATCGTGGCCTGTCCGCAGGCGAGAAGCGGATGCTCGCAAAGGCGCGGCAGATCCTGGTAAGCGAGCTGGCATTGGCCGAAGGTACTGACGAAGGCAAGGCTGAAACCCTGCTGGACGAAGTCCTCGCCACCGCAGTGTGATCATCGGGAATAGACGAGCGTGAGCGTTGTCGCGCTGGTGCCCGCGGCCGGCCGCGGGGTGCGCCTGGGTGCCGGGATGCCGAAGGCACTGGTTCCGGTGATCGGTGAATCGTTGTTGTTGCGCGCGGTCCGTGGCCTGTTGGCCTCGGGCCGCGTGCAGCATGTCGTGGTCGCGGCGCCGGCAGATCAGGTCGAGGTCGTGGCCGCGGAGCTGGCCGAGTTGCCGTCCGCGCACGTGGTCGCCGGTGGAGCGGAGCGGACCGACTCCGTGCGGCGCGCGCTCGACGCGGTCGAGTGGGTCGCGCCGGATGCGCGGGTGGTGCTGGTGCACGACGCCGCGCGTGCCTTCACCCCGGCTTCGATGATCCGAGATGTCGTGTCCGCGGTCGAGCAGGGCGCTCCCGCGGTGATCCCGGTGCTGCCGGTGAGCGACACGATCAAGCAGGTCGACGACGCGGGCGACGTCGTGTCGACCGTGGACCGCTCGCGGCTGCGGGCGGTGCAGACGCCCCAAGGTTTCGCCATCGACGTGCTGCGGGCGGCCTACGCCGCGGCCGGTGACGTGGCCACCGACGACGCCGGGCTCGTGGAGCGGGTCGGCGGCAAGGTGCACACCGTCGCCGGGCACCCGCACGCCCTGAAGATCACCACCGCCTTCGATCTGGCCATCGCCGAGTCGGTGCTGGCCGTGGCTGGAGAACCCGAGTGACCGAGCTGCTGCCCCGAGTCGGCCAGGGCGTCGACGTCCACCCCGTCGAAGCCGGGCGCGACTGCTGGATGGCGGGCCTGCTCTGGCCAGGCGTGGACGGCTGCGCCGGGCACTCCGACGGCGACGTCGCGGCGCACGCGCTGTGCGACGCGCTGCTGTCGGCGGCGGGGCTCGGCGATCTCGGCGCGGTGTTCGGCACCGACGACGACCGCTGGGCCGGCGCCCACGGGGCGGACTTCCTGGTCGAGGTGCGGAATCGGGTCGCTGCGGCGGGTTTTCGCATCGGCAACGCGACCGTGCAGGTGATCGGCAATGCGCCGCGCATCGGCAAGCGCCGCGACGAGGCGCAGCAGGCGCTTTCGGAGGCGGTCGGGGCGCCGGTGTCGGTGTCCGGCACGACCTCCGACGGCCTGGGCCTCACCGGCCGCGGCGAAGGCATCGCCGCCGTCGCCACCGCCCTGGTCTTCCCGGCTGTCTGAAACCTCCGCCGAGGTCTGGAAGTTCCCGATCATGGAACTTGCGGAGCTCGGTCGATGACGAGCCGGTTGACGATCTGCGGTAAACCGCCGGCCTGCTGGTCGCCCGACCGTCGAGTAACGGGCGGGTACCTGGGCGTAACGGGTAGGCGGAGTCAGGGAAAACTCAGGGCTCGCGGTCTGGAATGCCGGGGTCGGGGCGCGCCATGCTCGACGCATGGTGATCGAGCGGAACCGGTGGGTGCGTCGGCTGCTCGTTGTGCAGCCGGTGTTGGTGTGGCCAGTGTCGTTCGTGTTGTGGTCCGGGGGCGGCGGCCTCGGGCTGGCGGCGGCCGTGGCCCTGTTGTGGGTGAGTGCGGCGATCTGCGTCGCGGGCATCGTGGTCCCGATGCGCAGCCACCAGGCGCGGCGCTGCTGACTGCGGCGGTGGGGTGGTCCGGGTCGTGAGCTTGGCCGCATGTCGGTGCCGGCCCGGTCCGGTCCACTTACCGTGGATGTCGTGACTTCGCGCGCGGTGCTCTTCGATTTCTCCGGCACGCTGTTCCGGCTCGAGGAAGACGAGTCCTGGTTCGCCGATCTCGCCGACGCCGACGGCGCCCGGTTAGACCTGGAGGCGCAGGCCGAGGTGATGCGCCGGATGACGGCGCCGGTCGGCCAGATCGTCCAGCTCGGCCCCGAATTCCAGGACGCGTGGGAGAACCGCGACCTCGATCCGGCCCTGCACCGCAAGGTCTACCTGGAGGTGCTGCGCAGCTCCGGGGTGCTGGACGGCCAGGCCGAGGGCCTTTACGAGCGGCTGATCGACACCGACTTCTGGACGCCGTACCCGGACACCGTCGAGGTGATGCGCCGGCTGCACGAGTCGGGCACCAAGATCGGCGTGATCAGCAACATCGCCTTCGACATCCGGCCCGCGTTCGAGCGGATCGGCATCACCGGCTACGTCGACGAGTTCCTGCTGTCCTACCTCGAAGGCGTGATCAAGCCGGACCCGAAGATCTTCCTGCGCGCCTGCGAGCGGATCGGCGTCGCGCCGGAGGAGGCGCTGATGGTCGGCGACAGCGAAGAGGCAGACGGCGGCGCGGCCGCGGTCGGCTGCCGGGTGGCGATCGTCGACCCGGTGTCCACCACCGAGCGGCCGGACGGATTGCTGACCGCCGTCGCCGACGTTCTGCGCTGACGATCACTACCCCTTGACGCGCCAGCCCCTGTCGTGATTGTGCGCCGACCTGTCCCCGTACCATCAGGGGCGTGAGCCTGCAGCTGCATGACACCGCGACCCGCACGACGCGCGAATTCCACCCGCGCTGCGACGGAGTGGCGTCGATCTACGTCTGTGGTGCCACCGTGCAGGGCATTCCCCACGTGGGCCACGTCCGCAGCGGCCTGAACTTCGACGTGCTGCGCCGCTGGCTGCAGCACACCGGCTACGACGTGCGACTGGTCCGCAACGTCACCGACATCGACGACAAGATCCTCACCAAGGCCGGCGAGGCGGGCCGTCCGTGGTGGGAGTGGGCCGCGACGCACGAGCGCGCCTTCGAGCTGGCCTACGACCAGCTCGGCTGCCAGCCGCCGTCGGTGCTGCCGCGGGCGACCGGGCACGTCACGCAGATGGTCGACCTGATCCAGCGGCTGATCGACAAGGGCCACGCCTACGCGGCGGGCGGCGACGTCTACTTCTCGGTGGCCTCCTACGCCGACCACTACGGCAAGTTGTCCGGGCAGCGCCTCGAAGAGGTGCAGCAGGGCGAGACCCTGGCCAGCGGCAAGCGCGACCCGCGCGACTTCACGCTGTGGAAGGGCGCGAAGCCGGGCGAGCCGAGCTGGCCGACGCCGTGGGGCCACGGCCGCCCGGGCTGGCACCTGGAATGCTCCGCGATGGCCACCTTCTACCTCGGCAGCGAGTTCGACATCCACGGCGGCGGCCTGGATCTGGTGTTCCCGCACCACGAGAACGAGCTGGCCCAGTCGAACGCGGCCGGGGACGGGTTCGCGCAGTACTGGATGCACAACGCCTGGGTGACCATGAGCGGCGAGAAGATGTCGAAGTCGCTCGGCAACACGCTGTCCATCCCGGCGGTGCTGCAGCGCGCCCGCGCGGCCGAGCTGCGCTACTACCTGGTCACGCCGCACTACCGGTCGACGATCGAGTTCTCCGAGGGCGGGCTGGCCGAGGCGGTCGCCGCGTACCGGCGCATCGAATCGTTCGTGCGCCGCGTCGGGCAGCGCGCCGGCAGCGTCGAGCACGGCGGGCTGGCCGCGGAGTTCGCCGAGGCGATGGACGACGACCTGTCGACGCCGCAGGCGATCGCGGCGGTGCACAACGTTGTCAGGGAAGGCAACGCGGCGCTGGACCGCGGTGACGACGAGGCGGCCCGCGACGCGGCAGCGTCGGTGCGGGCCATGATGGGCGTGCTCGGGTTGGACCCGCTGTCCGAGCAGTGGGCCGAGGACGCCGGTTCGGACGACGCCGCGCACGGCGCGCTGGCCGACCTGGTCCAGGCGATGCTCGACCAGCGCCAGCAGGCCCGCAAGGAGCGCGACTTCGCCACCGCCGACCTGCTGCGCGATCGGTTGCAGGCCAGCGGGATTGCCGTCGAGGACACCCCCGACGGTCCGATGTGGACATTGAAAGACGGGTAACACGTGGCCGGCAACGACAAACGCCGCGGCGGCATGCGCAAGAGCAACAAGAAGGGCATGGTCGTCGGATCCGGCGGGCAGCGCCGCCGGGGGCTGATCGGCAAGGGGCCGACGCCGAAGGCGGAGGACCGGGTCAGCCACCCCGCGAAGCGGCGCGCCGACGCGCGGAGCAATGCGGAGCAGCAGCGCGCGAAGCGCAAGGCGCAGCAGGACACGCAGCCGGAGCTCGTGGCCGGGCGCAACCCGGTGGTGGAGTGCATCCGGGCCGGCGTGCCGGCGACCGGGCTGTACGTGGCGCAGGGCATCGACATCGACGACCGGGTCACCGAGGCGGTGCGGGAGGCGAAGTCGCGCGGAATCTCCGTGGTGGACGTGCCGCGCATCGAGCTCGACCGGATGACGAAGAACGCGATGCACCAAGGACTCGCGCTCCAGGTGCCGCAGTTCTCTTACGCGCACCCGGATGACGTGCTCGCGGCGGCGCGGGATTCCGGCATGCCGCCGCTGATCGTCGCGCTCGACGGCGTGACCGACCCGCGCAACCTGGGCGCGGTGATCCGTTCCGCGGCGGCCTTCGGCGCGCACGGCGTGATCGTGCCGCAGCGGCGCAGCGCCGGGATCACGGCCGTCGCCTGGCGCACCAGCGCGGGCACGGCCGCGAAGCTGCCGGTGGCCAAGGCGGTCAACCTCACCCGCACGCTGAAGGACCTGAAGGAAGACGGGCTGATGGTCATCGGGCTGGACGCCGATGCCGACGTCACCTCGGACGAGCTGGAGCTGGCCGCGGGGCCGCTGGTGGTCGTCGTCGGCTCGGAGGGGCGCGGGCTGTCCCGGCTGGTCCGGGAGACCTGCGACCAGACGGTGTCGATCCCGATGGCGGGCGGCGTGGAGTCGCTCAACGCCTCGGTCGCCGCGGGCGTGGTCCTCGCCGAGGTCGCCCGCCGCCGCCGGAGCTGACCCCGGAAGTGCCTGTGCGAAGGGCACCTTCGACCTCGGTCGGAGGTGCCCTTCGTCGTGCTCAGCTCTGGTTCTGGCTGAGGATCGTGTCGACCGTCAGCGCCGACGCGACGACCATGCTCAGCAGCGGGTCGGGGAGCGGCCGGTTGATCCGCAGGACGTAATTGTCCGCGGTGGTGAACGCCGCCTTCGCCAGACCCTGCCAGGTCTTGGTGATCTGCCCGATCTCGGCGTCGGCGTGGTCGAGCACCTTGATGTCCCAGGCGCGCAGGTTCTCGGCGCGCATGCCACCGATGCGCTGCCCGTTGACCTCGAAGTCGAACCTGGCCTTGCCCCAGACGTTCGCCAGCTTGATGTCCCCGACCGGCGACTGGTCCGGGCGCTGCACGTGCACCGTGCCCTTCCACATGGTCGCGGGGCGGGTCAGCACCAGGACCGGGCGGCCGGTGGCGTCGCGGATCTCCAGCGTCACGGTCATCAGGGAGTCGAGCTTGGTGAACATCCGCAACGCCTTCTGCGCGCCGCTCTGGCCGACCTGCATGACCGAGCCGAGCTGGCGTCCGTGCTGGTCGTAGACGGCGTACTCGTTCGCAACCTCGATCAGCTTCGCCTTCTGGTTGATCACCAGAACCGGCTCGGTGAACAGCGTGCCACCGCCGCCGGAGACCGGGCCGCCGACGCCCGCGCGCTGCTGCACCTGCTGCTGGACGGACGCGGCGTCGCCGGTGCCGCCCATCGCCATCTCGATGGCCGAGGCGTCGTTCTGCTGCGCGGCCGGGTGCTGCTGCGGGTACTGAGGGTGCTGCTGCTGAACCGGCTGGGCGGGCTGGACGTGCGGAGTCCACTGCCGGCCGTCCCACCAGCGCACGTAACGCGGATCTGCCTGGTCCGGGTACCAGCCGGGCGGCGGCGGAGCGTTCATGAGCCCCAGGCTAGGCGATCGCCGCGGCGGTCGTCCGGGGTTTTGCACTCATCGCGTTCCGGGCCGGTGACGTTCCGGGCTCGGCTAGAGTCCGACGGAGCAATTCAGCTCCAGCGGGGAGGCGCGGGCCTCCCATACCCCGAGGCCCCCGATGTCGTTCGCAAGTCCGCTGTTCCTCTGGTACTTCCTGCCGGCCGTGCTCGCGGCCGTGCTGATCGCACCGCGCAGCGGACGCAACGCCGTGATCGCCGTCGCCAGCCTGCTCTTCTACGCCAGCGGTGCGGGCGGAACGACGCTGCTGCTGCTCGCCTGCATCGTGGTGAACTTCTTCGCCGGGCGGCGGCTGGAGCCCGACGACTGGGGCTTCGAGCAGAACCGGCGGAAGTGGCTGCTGATCGGCACCGTCGCGTTCAACCTCGCGATCCTGGCGGTGTGGAAGTACGCCGGGTTCGCCACCGCGCAGCTCGCGGTGCTCAGCCAGTGGTTCGGCGGCGACTTCCCGGTGCTGCACCTGGCGCTGCCGATCGGGATCTCGTTCTACACGTTCCACCACATCTCCTACGTGGTGGACATCTACCGGGGCGAGCGCCCGGCGCTGCGCGACCCGGTCTCGTTCGTCACCTACATCGCGATGTTCCCGCAGCTGGTGGCCGGTCCGATCGTGCGCTACCGGGAGATCGCCGACCAGCTCCCGCAGCAGCGCACCCACCGGCTCGACGACATCGCGGCGGGCTTCCCGAGGTTCGCGTGGGGCCTGACGAAGAAGGTCGTCATCGCGGACACGCTGGCGCCGATGGTCGACGCCTGCTTCGCCACCCCGAACGAGGACATGACCTTCGCGATCGCCTGGCTCGGCGCGATCGGCTACACGATGCAGCTGTACTTCGACTTCTCCGGCTACTCGGACATGGCGATCGGGCTGGGCCGGATGCTCGGGTTCCGGCTGCCGGAGAACTTCGCCCGGCCGTACTCGTCGGTGACCGTCACGGAGTTCTGGCGGCGCTGGCACATGTCGCTGTCCCGCTGGTTCCGGGACTACGTCTACATCCCGCTGGGCGGCAACCGCGGGGGCACCGCGCGCACCTACCGGAACCTGGCGATCATCTTCGTGCTAACCGGTTTCTGGCACGGCGCGGCGTGGACGTACCTGGTGTGGGGGCTGTTCCACGGCGCGCTGCTGGTGGTGGAGCGCGCCTTCGGCTGGTCGCACGCGCCGAGCAGCACCCGGGCCCGGCTCGGCCGCCGCGCGCTGACGATGCTGCTGGTGGTGATCGGCTGGGTGTTCTTCCGGTCGTCGGACCTGGGCAGCGCGTTCGTGATGCTGGGCCACATGCTGCTGCCGGACTTCGCGGGCCTGACGGACATCGTCGCGGCCTCGGTGACGAACCAGCGCCTGGTGTTCCTGCTGCTCGCGCTGGTGGTCGTGGCGCTGCCGGCGAACTCGGGCACGGGCCCGTTCCTCGAGGCGGTCCGGACTCCGCGGGCCTACGCGGTCCGAATCGGAGTCCTGACCCTCGGCCTCGGCTACGCGGGCCTTCTGGTCGCCACCGGCTCCTTCAGCCCGTTCCTGTACTACCAGTTCTGACGATCACACCAGGCGTTCGCTTGTTGGGACTTTCTGCTCTGTCGGTCCACGAATCGATGTGGCGTGGACTGGGAGTGGAGATTCCCGGCCTGTCGGGGACCGGCTGCACCACATGGTGGTCCTGGCCGGACGGCGCCCGTTGGCGCAGCCCTCTCTTCGGACGAGTACGCGGAGTATCCGGAGGCGGGGACGAATGGTCACTACGAAGCAGCAGGTCGTCCAGAAGGCGATCGACAACTACATCGAAAATCAGGAGAGGGGCCTGGAGGTCGCCCAGAAGGCGCTGGCGATGCACCAGAAGATGCATCGGCCGGAGGTGCAGGAGGCCGAGGCCCTCGGCAAACCGGTGTCGGAGGTCGAGCACCTCGATGAGGATGCACGCGGGCTCAGCGACGAACTCCGGGACGGTCAGCGGGAGATCGAGGCGACCAGGCAACGCATCGAGGAGGCGCGGACCGCTCGCCTCAACGGGTCCCGCGCGAGCGCGGATTTCCTGAACGACCACCAAGGGGACAACTGGGCGGACCAGACCGCTTTGGACGAGTTCGGTGTGACGCCGCCCAAAGATTCCGGTCTGGGGCCGATCGAGGGTTACGAACCGGGGCAGCCCGCCGGTGATGACGTTGAGCTGCCGGTCACCGAGCCTGCGGAGCCGTTGCCGATGCCGAGTGCCGGCGAGCCGCCGGCGGTGGATGCGGGTGCCGGCAAGTCGTCCACGTTGCGCACCGGTGAGAAAACGCCGGACTGGACCCTGAAGCCGGGCCAGGCGCAGCCGACCCCCGGACCTTCCGCGCCGTCGCCCGTGGGACCTGACGGTGAGCCGCCCACGACTGAGCCGGGTGATCAGCTGCCTCCGGCGCCGGGACCGGGTGGAGCGGAGCCTTCCGAAGGCCCGGGTGTGGTGAGCCAGATCGCGAAGTGGCTGGCAGGCACGAGTCTGGTCAAGGCGGCGCAAGTCGGGTTCGAGGTCGTCAAGGGTCGTTTCAAGAAGGTCGTCGCCGTGGTGGGCACAGTGGTCGCCGTCGGTGGCCTGATCTACACGTTCTGGCCGAGCGGGGGTGCTCCCGAGCCACGACCTCCCGAACCTCCCGGAGTGCAGGCCCCATCGGCACCTGCAGTACCGGAACTGCCGCCGCCGAATCCGTTCGTGCCACCTAATGTTCCGGAACCGGTGCCGCCAAACCCGTTCGGCGGACCTGAATCCCCTCCGCCGAACCCATTCGGTGGGCCCGAATCCCCGCCCCCGAACCCGTACGTACCGCCCCACGTTCCGGAACCGGTACCACCGCCCCCCTTCGAGCCTGGTGGGGGCACGAACAGTGAGCCAGCGGTGCCCCCGGCAGCACCCGCACCCGCGAATCCGTTCGAGCCCGGGCAGCACGGCAGCAACCCCGGCGGCACCGACACTGGCGGCGGCACCGACACCGGCACCGGCGGCGGCACCGGCGGCACCGACACCGGCACCGGCGGCACCGACACCGGCGGCGGCACCGGCAGTGACACCGGCACCGGCGGCCACAGCGGTACCGGCGGCGGCACTGGTACCGGCAGCGATACCGGCACGGGCACTGGCAGCGACGGCAGCACTGGCAGCGACAGCAACAGCGGCAGCGACACCAGCGGCACCGGCAGCGATACCGGCACTGGCACGGACAGCGACAGCAGCACTGGCAGCGATACCGGCACTGGTAGCGACAGCAGCACGGGCACCGGCAGCGATACCGGCACGAGCGGCCACAGCGGCACCGGCGGCAGCGACACCGGCACCGGCACCGGCGGCAGCGACACCGGCAGCGGCACCGGCGGCAGCGACACCGGCACCGGCGGCGGCTGAGTGCGCCGCGCACATAAAGATGGCGAATGAGATCAGAAGGTTCGGCCGGATGGCCGTCCGGCTCGGGCGCTGCTGGCGGGCCGTCCGGCTGTCCCCAGGCCGTCCGGGATCAACCAGCAACACCGGACGTCCACCATCGCCCAAAGGCGAAAGGTGCAGGTCGGGGCCGTCCGGTGGGTGATCTCCGCCGGCCCCGGATTTTCATTCGTCAGTACTACTGGTCCTGACGATCATCAGGCCCTGTTCGGCGGCCGAATGCGGCGCGGTACGGGGCCAGGAATTCGGTCAAGGCGGCGAGCATTTCCTGCGGGGCTTCTTCGGCCGGGTAGTGCCCGCAGTCGGGCAGGACGACGCTCGTGACGTCTTCGGCGGCCGGGGCCAGGGTTCCGCCGACCAGTTCGCCGACGGAGCGAGCGCCGGCGATGGTCAGCACGGGCATGGTCAGCTTCCGCGCCTTGCGCCGGGCGTTCTGCTCGATCGTCGTGTCGATCGCGCGGTAGAACTCGAAGCTGGCGCGCAGTGCGTCGCGATCGGTGGCCAGGGCCTCGATGTAGAGGTTGACGGCGTGCTCCGGCAGCTGCCGGGCCGCTTTGGTCGCGAACTGATGCCCGAAGAACAGCCGTTCCCGGCCCGCGACGAGCTGCTCGTTCAGCGAGCCGAGCCGGTTGAACCCGAAGTGCCAGAGCCGGTCGACGGCTTCCTGCGGGGCGAACAGTGGTGGGGAAGGTGCCAGGCCGGGGATCACGGCCTCGGCGAGCGCCAGGCGTTCCATCCGCTCCGGGTGGTCGGCGGCCAGCGCGTAGCCGGTCCACATGCCGACGTCGTGGCCGACCATCGCGAAGCGATCGTGGCCCAGGGCGCTCATCAGCCCCACCATGTCGGCGGCGAGGGTGCCGGTGTCGTAGCCGTCGACCGGTTTGCCGGACAGTCCCACGCCGCGGGGGTCGGGGGCGACGACCGAGAAGTCCCGCGCCAGCGCCGGCATCAGCTCGCGCCATGCGTACCAGGTCTGCGGCCAGCCGGCGAGCAGCAACAACGGCGGCCCGTCACCGCCGATCACGGCGTGCAGGCGCAGGTCGCCGACCTGCACCCAGCGGCTGCGGAACGTCTCGGCGAAGCCGGCGGGCAGCCCGGGGGCGCCGCGCGCGGAGCCGCGGCCTGCGGGTTCGGCTTCTCGATGCGTCAAGGCAGGTTCTCCCATGCTTCGACCGTAGGCCATCTTGGAACGATCGGTCCATGATTCTTGTACCGTTCGTTCCAAGAAGTACGTAGGCTCACATCGAGCCGGTGGAGCGGGAGGAGAGGAATGTCGGGCCGCAAGCAGTTCGACGTCGACGAAGCCCTGGACAAGGCCATGGCGGTGTTCTGGCAGCGGGGATACGCCGACGCCTCGCTCGACATGCTCGGCGCGGCCACCGGCCTGGGCCGGGGATCCCTCTACGGCGCGTTCGGCGGCAAGGACGAGCTGTTCCGCCGGGCGTTGGACCGGTATTCCGCGATGTACGGTGCCCGCTACGAGGACGCGCTCACCGCGCATCCGGGCAATCCCGTCCGCGCCGTCGAAGCGTTCTTCGACGTCATCCTGGCCAGGATCGACGACCCCGCCGTGCCGGAAGGCTGCCTCGTCGCCCAATCGGCCGCTCAGTCGGCGGTCCTGACGTCCGACAGCGCCGCGCACGTCCGCCGCCTGCTCGACCTCCAGCACGCGCGCGTCCGAGCCGCGCTCGACGATCCGCACGCCGATCCGGCGACGCTCGACGACCTCGCCACCTACATCGTCGCCATCAACCAATCCCTCGCGGTGCTCAGCCGCGCCGGCACATCGGATCGAGAGCTGCGGACCGTGGTGCGCTTCGCCTGCGAGACCGTCGCGAGCCGGCTCGGACCAACCGACTGACACGTGCCAGCGTGGCACCTGAGCGGCGAGCGGATTTCACGGAAGTTCCTGGAAATACGGCACCCGGGGTGCAGGCTCAATGCGCGGGTTGAACCTGCACCCCGGGGTTCGTGCGCCGCCGTGATCTTCGGGATGCGGCGCGGTTTGAAATTCGCTCAGTCGGTCCAGACCCACATGAGGATCGGGTCGTCGATACCGGCCTCGATGACGCAGTCGGTCCAGCGCCCCTGGGCCTTCCCGGCGTCGCACGCCGCCTGCGCCGCTTCGTACGACGGGTAAACGCCTGCCGGGTACGGGCCGCCGGAGGCCATGGCAGGGGAGCTGAGAGCGAAGAGTCCGGCGATGGCCGCCGCTCCGACCGCGATCTTGCGAAGCATGATGATTCCTCCGTGGTAATCGGAATGTCGTTGCGGATCCGCTTTCGCAGGGAAAAGCTATCCAGCCGCCGAACCCCCGCCCAAGAATCCGGAGCGGAAACTGCCCGAAGAGGATGTCCGATTTTCCCGGAGACGCCCGCGAATTCGTGAACGCCGGGAATCTGCTGCGTTCAGCCCGGCGACACCCGTGAGTACTTCGTGTCGCTATAGCAGCACAAAACACACACGGGTCCTGGCCAGCGGATCGCGCGCCGCGGTGCAGAATCCGCGAGTTCTGGGCCGGTCGCGCTGCGTGCCCGGATAACGTGGTGCCGTGTCGCGGCAGGAGCATTCCGATCTTCCCCCGGTCCACGAGGCGTGGCTACCGCGGGAACACCCGTTGCACCGGCCCCGGCACGGCAGGCGCCAGCTGGCCGCGCTGGTGTGCGCGGTGCTGTTCTTCACCGCGCCGGTGGTGACCTGGATCTTCGGCGCGCGCGCCGAGCAGCTGGAGAACCGCCCGCTGGCGGCTTTCCCCAGCATCACCGAGGGCTGGGGGTTCTTCACCGGGCTGAACGCGTGGGCCACCGACAACCTGCCGTTCCGCAAGGACGCCGTGCAGTCGGTCGACGCGCTCAGCCGCGGCGTGTTCGGCGAGCCCGCTCGGCTGGCCGACGGCTCGCACACCTCGCCGATCGGCGCCGGGCAGGTGGACGCGAAGCCGCCGATAAACGAGAACGTGTTCCCCGCCGTCATCGAGGGCAAGAACGGCTGGCTGTACCTCGGCCACGACGTGTCGTACCGGTGCGTGCCGAAGCGGACCATGGATCAGGTGATCGCCGGGCTGCGCCGCTGGCGTGCCGTGGTGGAGGCGTCGGGCCGGAAGTTCCAGCTGGTCATCGCCCCGGACAAGTCCACCGTGTACCCGGAGAACATGCCGGACGGCTACGCCGGGAAGGACTGCTCGACGCAGGTCCGCGACGAGTTCTGGCGCCGGGTGCCTGCCGCGACCGGCGCGGTGGACCTGCGCGCCCAGCTGCGCGAGGTCGCGGCGCGCAACCAGCGGCCGATCTACCACGACATCGACACGCACTGGACCCACGAGGGCGGCATCGCCATGACCTACCAGCTCGCGGAGCGGCTGCAGCCGGGCGTGACGAGCAGCTGGAAGGTCCTGCCGTCCCGGCAGTACGAGCACAGCGCCGACATCCCGGACCTGCTCGGGCAGGACCGGACCGTGCCGATCCAGGCGTACTCGCTGGCGCCCGACGGCGGGCCGGAGGACAACACGCAGTTCAAGCCCAGCGACTTCCACCAGCCGCTGCACCTGGAGTCGCCGGCGTTGTCGGGCATGATCACGCAGCCGGTGCGGATGGTCGGCGACTCGTTCACCCAGTTCGCGAGCCCGTACCTGGCGGCGACGTTCGGCAACATCACCGTCACGCACCCGGACAACGTCGCGGTGGACCCGGTGGCCGCGGGCCAGCTGCTCGCCGAAGGCGAGGTGGTCACCTTCGAACTCTCGGAGCGCTTCGTCGCGGGAGGCCGCTACCCGATGCTCGACACGGAGGTGGCCGACCAGGTCGGCGCGATCCTCGCGGCCCACCCCATCCGCTGACCCGCTCCGGGCGGGCGGTGCGGGGCACCCGGGGTCGTGGGTGCCCCGCACCTCGGTGGATCAGCGCTGGATCGGGATCGTTCGTCTGGATGCGACGAACTCCGGGCGCGGGCTGCTCGCCGCGAACGGGTTCGCCAGGGCGTTCTCCACGCTGTTGAACACCACGAAGATGTTCGAGCGCGGGAACGGCGTGATGTTGTTCCCCGATCCGTGCATGCAGTTCGAGTCGAACCACAGCGCCGATCCCGCCTGGCCGGTGAACTGGTCGATGCCGTGCTCGTAGGCCAGCTTCGTGATGTCGTCCTCGGTCGGCACCCCGATGCGCTGTTGCTTCAGCGACGACTTGTAGTTGTCGTCCGGCGTTTCGCCCACGCAGGACACGAACGTCCGGTGCGAGCCCGGCATGATCATCAGCCCGCCGTTGAACGGGTAGTTGTCGGTAAGCGCGATCGAGATGCTCACCGCGCGCATCGCGGGCATGCCGTCCTCGGCGTGCCAGGTCTCGAAATCGGAGTGCCAGTAGAAGCCGGTGCCCCGGTAGCCGGGCATGTAGTTGATCCGGCTCTGGTGCACGTACACGTCCGAGCCGAGGATCTGCCTGGCCCGGTCCAGCACCCGCGGGTCCCGCACCAGCTCGGCGATCAGCTCGCTCATCCGGTGCACCTCGAAGATCGATCGGACCTCGTCGGAGCTGCGCTCCACGATGGTCCGCTCGTCGGCCCGCACCGCCGGGTCCCTGGTGAGCCGTTCCAGCTCCTGCCAGTAGGTCTGCACCTCGGCCGGCGACAGTAAGCCCTCGACGACGTGGAAGCCCTTGGCCTCGTGGGCCGCGAGTTCTTCCGCGGTCGCCGGGCCCGGCGTCACGCCGGGCCAGACGGTGGGGTCGGCACGCCGGATCTGCGCCGGCTCGGCGCCCACCCGGGTCGGATAGCGATCCTGGGTGCTCAGATCAGCGACGGTCATGGTTTGCGCCTCCTTCGCGAATTCCCGCCGGAGCGGCAGGTGCCGGGTGGCACCGCCGCCATTTCTCGGTTCCTCGGTTAGAAGCGGCGCACGAATGCGCCCGCCTTCCCCACGTCACCGCGTGGGAGACCCGTCAACGCACGTGGCGGGCAACCGTTTCCGGTTACCCGCCACGGGCGGTTCACAAGCTCGAACGGCGAGTTCAGCCGGCGACCGGCGTCTCGTCGTCCTCCACGACCAGCGGGTACACGCCGTTCTCGTCGTGCACCTCGCGCCCGGTCACCGGCGGGTTGAACACGCACACCGTGCGCATGGTCGTCCGCGGCCGGACCTGGTGCTTGTCGTGGTTGTTCAGCAGGTACAGCGAACCCGGCTTGAGCTGGTGCACCTCGCCGGTCGCCTTGTCCTCGATCTCGCCCTCACCTTCGGTGATGAAGACCGCCTCGATGTGGTTGGCGTACCAGAAGTCGTTCACCGTGCCGGCGTAGAGGGTGGTCTCGTGCACCGAGAAGCCGACCTTCTCCTTGGCCAGGACGATGCGCTTGCTGCGCCAGTTCTCCGTCTTGATGTCGGCGTCGGTGTCGTCGATTTCCGACAGGTGCCGGACGATCACATTTCCTCCAGTGGATCTTCGTGGCCTTGTTCTTCAAGCGGCGCAGCCGCTTAGCCCACCCTCGCAGCTCGCACCGCCGCGGGTTCTCAGACGTCTTCTCGCGAGGACAGCCCCGACGTGGTGAATTGGCATTCATGAGTCGGGGATCCCACAGCGAGAAGGCGTCTGAGGTTCCGCTACCTGCACCGCTACGCAAGGTGAGCCTGGAATTTAGTTTTGGATCAGGCCAGCACAGACTGGACCGAGTCGCGGATGATCTGAAGACCCTGCTCCAGTTCGTCATCCGAAACGGTCAACGGCGGCATGATCTTGATGACCTCGCTGCTCGGGCCCGAGGTCTCCATCAGCAGCTTGCGGTCGAAGGCCGCCTTGGAGACCTTGCCCGCCACATTGGTGTCCTCGAAGCCGAGCCCACGCGCCAGCCCGCGGCCCTTGGCCACCGCGCCGCCGTGCTTGGCGGCGAGCTCTTCGAGCACCTCGCCGACCCGCTCGCCCTTGGCGATGGTGGACTTCTCCAGCGTGTCGTCGGCCCAGTACTGCTTCAGGGCCTCGGTGGCGGTGACGAACGCCGGGTTGTTGCCGCGGAACGTGCCGTTGTGCTCGCCCGGCTCCCAGACGTCGTGCTCCGGCTTGATGAGCGTCAGCGCCAGCGGCATCCCGTAGCCGCCGATGGACTTGGACAGGCAGACGATGTCCGGCTGGATGCCGGCCTCTTCGAAGCTGAAGAACGGCCCGGTGCGGCCGCAGCCCATCTGCACGTCGTCGACGATCATCAGAATGCCGTGCTTCTGGCAGAGCTCGTAGAGCCCGCGCAGCCAGGCCGGCCGGGACGAGTTGATGCCGCCTTCGCCCTGCAGCGTCTCGACGATCACCGCGGCGGGCTCGTTGAGGCCGCTGCCGCTGTCTTCCAGCATCTTCTCGAAGTACAGGAAGTCCGGGACCTGGCCGTCGAAGTAGTCGTCGTAGGGCATCGGCGTGGCGTGCACCAGCGGGATGCCCGCGCCGCCGCGCTTCATCGAGTTGCCGGTCACCGACAGCGAGCCCAGCGTCATGCCGTGGAAGGCGTTGGTGAAGCTGATGATCGATTCGCGGCCGGTGATCTTGCGGACCAGCTTCAGCGCCGACTCCACCGAGTTGGTGCCGGTCGGGCCGGGGAACTGGACCTTGTAGTTCAGGCCGCGCGGCTTGAGCACGTTGTCCCGGAAGGTTTCCAGGAACGCGCGTTTGGCCACAGTGGACTGGTCGAGGCCGTGGGTGACGCCGTCGCGCTCGATGTACTCGATGAGTTTTCGTTTCAGCAGCGGGTTGTTGTGCCCGTAGTTGAGCGCGCCGGCACCGGCGAAGAAGTCCAGGTACGCGGTGCCGTCTTCGTCGTAGAGGTAGCTGCCGCCGGCGCGGTCGAAGACCGTCGGCCAGGTGCGGCTGTAGCTGCGTACTTCCGATTCCAGGGTTGCGAAGATGTCGTTCACGATCCTCCGTTCGGCCGGGCAGCGCGTTCCGCGCGCGCCCAGCACCTCAAGAACAAGATTTCGCGCCAGGACGGCGGTGGCCGTCAGGATCCGGCAGCGACCGCCGGAACGGGCTCGAACGGCCCGATGCGGTACAGGTCCTCCCCCAAGTGCGCATCCGGGAACAGGTCGGCGGTGAACAGCTCGCTGCGCTCCAGGTTCGCCGCGCGTTTGCGCGCCAGCGCCGTGAACAGGTTGATCGAGGCAGCGTTGTCAGCCGTGATCGTCGTCTCCAGGTACCGCACACCGCGCGGCAGCACGCGCTCCACCAGGTGGCCGAGGAGTCGACCCGCCACGCCACCACCGCGCTGGGATGCATCGACGGCGATCTGCCACACGACGAGCGTGTCGGGGGCGTCCGGCCGGATGTATCCGGTCACGAATCCCACGACCGCACCGTCGGTGCGTGCCACCGCGGAGGTGTGCGCGAAGTCCCGGCACCACAACAAATATGTGTAGGACGAGTTCACATCGAGCACCGCCGAATCACGGGTGATCCGGTAGAGCTCAGGGCCGTCCGCGACGACCGGAGTGTCGATCTCCAACCGCCCGGCTGAACCGCTTCCGCCATTCCGTTTGTCGATGTTATGGCTCGGTTTGTCGCCGGTCATGCTTTGCCAACTTAACAGAACATCCGTAACGCGTCAGGCTCCCGACGCGATAACTATCCATCTACCAGGCGAGACACGATTTTACACGTGAGAAGCACTACACAAACGTTGCTTTGCGCTTCGGCGCGATGCTACCGATCGGCTTCCGGATTGCTAGATCAATCATTCAATGCGGCTGTGACCTGCGAAAACACAGTATTCCGCTGCCCTGTCGGGATGCATCAAGAAGAAGTTCTCCGATAGTTGGAAAAACTGCTCGGATCGAGTGAACATCAATGCGCAGACGGTCCGCCCGGGGCTGGCACGCCCCGGACGGACCGTCGTACGCTCGGCGGACCTACACGCCCGCGATGGACTGGATCCAGTCGCGGTACTCGGTGATGTTGGTGTAGGCGGTGTTGGACTGGCGGTCGCTGGTCGAAGCCACGCCCACCTGCACGTTCCCGGAGAACATCGGGCCGCCGGAGTCGCCGCCGGCCGGGATGCCGTCGCCGCGGGTGGCGCACACCGCGGTGCCGCCGCGGTAGTCGCTGCACGCGATGTCGGTCACGTTCACGTCGGCGACCTTGAGGATCTGCGACTGGCACTCGATCTCGGGCCGGTCGGTGCAGGTCGCGCCCCAGCCGTAGGTCTGCACGGTCTGGCCGACCTGGACGTCGCCGACCGAGCCCAGCGGGGCGTACTCGGTCTGCACCGCGTGGTCGATGTTCACCAGCGCCAGGTCGGCGGAGTCGTGGATGTGGACTCCGCCGGGCTTGGCGTTGGCCTGCTCGCCCTGCGTCTGGTCGACGTTGCCGATGTTGAAGCTCAGGGAGCCTCCACCCGCGACGCAGTGCTGGGCGGTGAGCACCCACTCCGGGGCGATGATGGTGGCGCTGCAGTTCTCCTGGCCGTCGGCGAACAGCCGCGCCGCCCAGGGTGCGCTGTCCACCTCCCGGCCGTCGATGATCTTGGTCGAGACGTCCGGCGGCGGGGTCTCCGCTTGGGCCGGTGCGGCGAAGGCCGCCACGGCCAGTGCGGCTCCGGCGAGTCCGGCGAGGTTTCGGGCGAGCGACACGCTGATCTCCTTCGGTTCACGAGGGCACAGCTGGTTCGAACCGAAAGGAGACTCTTCACTCGTTCGAGTGAAGATGTCCATCGCTTGGGCACAAATCGCCAATTACTGGCGAAAGATCGAAATTGATCAAGATGCCGGGAGGTCGGCGAAGTCGAACTATGATGTCGAATTCCCGTATTTCACGGATCGGCGAAACGCGATTGAGATCAACTCTTTTCGGCCGGGGGAGCCGAGCCGGAACGAGCTCTCGCCGCCCTCGGTGCGGGCGTTGCCGAACCGCGCATGATCGTATTCGGGCAGCGGGCTGGCGAGTTGAAATGATTGTCCACGCAACCGGAATGTTCGCAGGTCGGAAAGGTCCTATTAGGACATCTACGCTGCCCGGGTGATCAGAAACGTTGCACGGGCGGCGGTCGCCGTCGTGATCGCGGCGGCTTGGACGGCTGCGGGAATCGGTGCCGTCGCCCAGGTTCTCGGTGCCGAGAGCACCCTCGTGCAACTCGACATCCGCGACGTCCCGACCGCGGGCATCGCCGGATTCAACGGTCGGCTGGGGCACGTCGAAGCCTCGCCCGGCGACACCCTGGATTCGTGGGACCAGAGCGATCCGGACGGTGCGCGCAGCCGCGTCGGCGGCTGGAACGGCACTCCGGTCCCGCCGGGCACGGCCACCGCCCAGACCGCGGACGCCACCGGATCCCGGTCGGCGGAGGCCGCCTGGAGCGGCTTCGGCGTCAAGCTCGTCGAGGGCGGCCCGAACGTGCTCAGCTTCGGCGCCGTGCACACCTGGGCGCGCTGCACCCAGGCGCCGCTCACGCCGGGCCAGGAGGCGTATGCGGCCAGCGACTCGAACACGATCTACCTGTTCGACAACCCGTCCCGGCCGGTGGGCGCGGGAACGTCCACGGTGACGACGTCCGGGAGCGAGCTCGGCCTGCCGGGGATCGGCGAAGTGACGTTGACGATCACGGTTTCGCACATCCAGGAGACGGGCGACGGAACCGCGTACGCGGCCCTCGAAGTCTCGGTCGACGCGGTCATGCGGGACACGTCGGGCAACGTGGTGCACGACGGCAGCCTGCTGGACGTGACGGTGGGCGAGGTCCGGGTTTCCTGCGAGGAAGGCGAAACCACGCCGCCGACCGAGCCGACGCCGCCGACGGAACCGACGGAACCGACGCCGCCGACGGAACCGACCGTGCCGACCGTGCCAACGGAGCCGACCACGCCTCCGACCTGCCCGACGGAATCGACGACTGTTCCGACGGAACCCGCCTTGCCGACCTTGCCCACCGAGCCGACCTGCCCGCCGGTTCCGCCGTGCCCGGAGCCGCCGTGCCACCCGGGGCCGGACTGCCCGGTGCCGCCGGGCGGCACCTGCCCGCCTGGGCCTGGGCCTGGGCCGACGGATGGCGTCACGCCGCCGGGCGGCTGGCACCCGGGGCCGGGCGGCGGCGATGACGGCGGATCGACGTCGAACCCGCACCACCTGGCGACCACCGGATCGCCGGCCGGCCCGCTGAGCATCGCCGGCGCGGCCCTCGTGCTGGCCGGGATCCTGTTGCTCGTGGTGCTGCGCAAGCGGCAGGCCTGACAGCAGCGTCAAATATCGAACTGGTCGTGGTGGCGGTCCTCGATTTCGGGGCCGCCACCGCGCTTTGTGCGGGGCATGTCGCGGCGGGACGTTCGGTCGTTGGCGAGGACGACCGCGACCCACGGCAGCGCGCCGGTGACGACCACGATGCCTAGCGCGAGCAGCCAGAAGTGCGCCAGCAGCCCGGCGGCGGTGAAGCCCACCAGGTGCACCACCATCAGCACGGCGTAGACCCGCTTGCGATGCCGCTGCTCCTCGTCGAAGGACGGCGCCGCATCGGTGATCAGCACGGCCTCGTCGTGCCGCCGTCGCCGCATGGCCACCTCCCTTCCGGAGTCGGCCAAATCCCGGCTCGTCCAGCGTGACGCAATTCGACGGTCAGGTCACTGGTTCCGGCGGCGCAATTCGAGGTATTCGCGGAGCACGAGCACGATGATCGCCACGTCCAGCGCCGCGAACAGCGGCAGCACCACCGACTTCGTCTGCACCGCCCGCAGCACCTCGAAGACGACGAACAGGCCCAGCGCCGCCATCGCCACGGGGTACAACGGCATGATCTTGAGCATCAGGCCGATCACCAGGCCGATCTTGATGACGCCGTGGGCGATCAGGTAGGTGATCACGAACGTCCGGTTGCCGCCGGCGAAGTGCTGCAGGGCCTCCTCGAAGTGCCCGGCCAGCGGCCCGGCCGGCGGGCCCAGCAGGTCCCGCGTGACGACGGCGTGAGCGAGCCGCGTGATGGTGTTGGGGGACAAGAAGATCAGCAGCACCCCGGCGATCAGCTGCACGGCGCCGTCCAGGCCCTTGAGCAGCACGGCGACGCGGAAGAGCTTGTCGGTCAACGTGGTTCGGGTGCCCATGGCGCCATCATGCGGCCCCGGGCCGGGCCCGGCGATCTCGCGCGACTTTCGGTCAAATTGGTAAATACCACTTTTCCTGCAATCTTGTTTCCGGTCGCGAAATTTGTCATAAAAGTTCTTGATGGCGATCGGATGAACACCGGACCAATTGCGGAATTGGTCCTGTCGCGAAGGGATTCGGGAATGAGCGGTCGGACGAAACGTCTGCTGAGAACCGGGCTGGTGGCGGCGTTCGTCGCCGCGCTGTCGATCCCGCAGGTCGCGGCAGGGACCGAGGCGCAGCCGGTGGCGAACGCCGCGAACCCGGCTCCCGCGGCGGCCGAGACGTGCCCGGTGAAGTCGAAGCCCGAGGGCAAGGTGCTGCACGGCTACTGGGAGAACTGGGACGGCGCGGCCAACGGCGTGCACCCGCCGTTCGGCTGGACGCCGATCACCGACCCGGCCATCCGCGAGCACGGCTACAACGTGATCAACGCGGCGTTCCCGGTCATCCGCTCGGACGGCACCGTCTTGTGGGAAGACGGGATGGACAGCACGGTGAAGGTGGCCACGCCCGCCGAGATGTGCCAGGCCAAGGCGGACGGGCTGACGATCCTGATGTCGATCGGCGGCGCCGCCGCGGGCATCGACCTGTCGTCCAGCGCCGTCGCCGACCGGTTCGTCGAGACGGTGGTCCCGATCCTGCAGAAGTACAACTTCGACGGCATCGACATCGACATCGAGACCGGCCTCAGCGGCAGCGGCAACATCAACGAGCTCTCGCCGTCGCAGGCCAACCTGATCCGCATCATCGACGGCGTGCTCGCCAAGATGCCCGCCAACTTCGGCCTGACGATGGCGCCGGAGACCGCGTACGTCACAGGCGGCAGCGTGACCTACGGATCGATCTGGGGCGCGTACCTGCCGATCGTGAAGAAGTACGCGGACAACGGCCGGCTCTGGTGGCTGAACATGCAGTACTACAACGGCAGCATGTACGGCTGCTCCGGCGATTCGTACCAGGCGGGCACGGTCGAGGGCTTCGTGGTGCAGACGGACTGCCTGAACAACGGCCTGGTGATCCAGGGCACCACGATCAAGGTGCCCTACGACAAGCAGGTTCCCGGCCTGCCCTCCCAGCCGGGCGCGGGCGGCGGCTACATGTCGCCGAACCTGGTGGCCCAGGCGTGGAACAACTACAACGGCGGCCTGAAGGGCCTGATGACCTGGTCGCTCAACTGGGACGGCTCGAAGTCCTGGACCTTCGGCAACAACGTCAAGTCCCTGCAGGGCCGCTGACGGCTGGGCTCGGGCGGGGCGCCGGTTTCGCGCGAAACCGTCATCTGGCACGCGTGGGAATGGCGTTTTCGCGCGAAACCGCCGCTGCGGGACCTGGACGCAGGTCCTACCCGGGTGGCCGGTCGGCGCGGGCCCTGCGCCGACCGGCCGTCCGCTCGATGCCTCGGGGTCGGGGGAGGCGGCATCGGGCGGAGTCTCGGTCACGCCGTTCGGCGATGGGGATTCGCCTTGTGGCGCAACCAGGTCCGGAGATGGGCGGCCACGTCAGCCTCGTCCGCCCAGTCGTGACCTATGTGGACGGTGTCGATCAGGTGGGCGTCGTCGGGGGAGCTGCCGATGTCGCCGCGGTGGACGGTTAAGTAGCCCGCGCCGCGTCCCCAGCGGATGGTGTAGGCATCGGTGGGCGAGAGCCGTTCGACGCGCCAAGCCATCGGCAGGAACCGATTCGGCTTGGTGCGCTTAACCCGGACCACGCGCGGTGGCTTGGAATTCGCGGCCATGGCTACACCGCCACCCGGAACAGGCCCGGATCGCGCAGCGCGTGCCTGCCGTAGCAATCCGTTGACACCTGGTCGTTTTCGACGCGCGCGATGAGGCGCTCGACGGTCAGCGCGCCGTCGCCGGAGCCGGAGTGCTGACCGGTCGGCTCCCGTCCGTGCAGTCGGCACAACGCGATGACCAGCGCGGCGAGCCCGGGCACGTATCCCGCGAAGAACCACAACAGCCAGGTCATCCCAGTCCTCCGTTCCGAAGCAGGTCATCGCCGGGAAGCCACAGCGACCGCGACCGAGCCAAGCTCCCGCGCCGGGCGAGCCGTGCGGCGGCAGCTCAAGCAGTGCGCGGACCACTTCTTCCACCGTGCCGTTCCGGCACCAGAGGGATGGCGGGGCGACGCCGGATTCGATGTCCTCAACGCGAAATCTGGCTGCGCTGGCGATGTGGGGCGCTTCTGTCAGGTACACGTCGATGACGCCACTGGATATGCGAATCCCTTGCAGGGCAAGAAGGTTGTCGATCGCGGGCAGGTAGCGAAACCGGAAACCCGCTCGCATGCTCGCCTCGATCGCTGCTATCGCCGCGCGATGTGCCGGGTCGAGATCGCCCGCAGCAGCGCGCCATTTGAGGTGATCCATCCCCGCACCCTTCTTCGCGATCTCGTTGGTC
The DNA here is from genome assembly GCF_040655595.1 of Saccharopolyspora sp. NPDC050389. Classification (NCBI taxonomy): domain Bacteria; kingdom Bacillati; phylum Actinomycetota; class Actinomycetes; order Pseudonocardiales; family Pseudonocardiaceae; genus Saccharopolyspora; species Saccharopolyspora sp. NPDC050389. The sequence goes on along the minus strand of NZ_JBFAKG010000006.1, from coordinate 46,389 downwards.
CTCACTTGTTTACAAGCGCCTCAATTCTTTCGTCAATGAAACTCGAAACTTTCGCGTTGACGTTCCCTAGATTGAGTGACAAGCTGCGATCTTGGCGCGCCGCGCCGGACCGGATCGGTAGAAGGAGAGACGTGGCGACAAACGACCCGCAGGTGGTGCTGATCCAGCTGGGAATCATGCTGCGGAGGTTGCGGAACGCGGCTGACCTGCCCGCCAGCGCTGCGGCGAACCGCCTCGACTGTTCCATAGCGAAGATCTCGAAGATGGAGAACGGCAAGCAGCGCATCCTGCCGAGCGAGGTGAGTTCGCTGCTGGAGCTCTACGGCGCCGACGACTCCCAAACGGCAGAAGCGCTTCGGCTCGCCACGGTGCCGAAGCCGCGCCGTCGCGGAACATACCGAGACTCGGTTCCCGATTGGTTCAGGCGCTTCATCGTGCTGGAGTCAGAAGCAGCCGAGCTGCTGATTTACGAGTTCGAGGTCATCGCAGGGTTGCTCCAGACGAAGAACTACGCTCGCGCTCTTCTGGAAGCGGGTAATCCGCTGGCTTCGCATCGAGACATCGACCAGCAGGTCGAGATGAGGATGAACCGGAAGTCCGTGCTGACCAAGGACGATGCTCCGCTGGTAGACGTCGTCCTGCATGAGGCGGCTCTGCATCGCGTGATCGGTGGCGATGATGTGATGAGGGAGCAGCTCGAGCATCTTCGGGAGCTTGCCGATCTGCCGAACGTTCGGCTGCACGTTATGCCGTTCCGGCCAGCTCCAACGCCGACCAAAGATGAAGCGTTCGTTGCGAGAGCGGCCTTCGTCCTGCTCAAGCTGGAAGCCACGGGTGCTGTCGTCTATGTCGAAGACGTCGTCTCGGCGAACTACCCGGAAGAAGCGAACGTCATCAAGGAGTACGCCGCCGCATTCCAACGGCTGCGCAACGCTTCTTTGTCCGTGGACGAGTCGAGCAAGCTCATCGGTAAGGTTGCGTCCCAGTACACCTGAATGAATGAGTTTGAAAGGCTGCCGCCATGACTAGCGATGACCTGCGGCACCTCCCGTGGCACAAGTCGAGTTACAGCGGGAACAGCGGGAACTGCGTCGAGGTGGCCGGCCACCCGGACGGGACGCGCTACGTCCGCGACACCAAGGACCGCGAGCGTGGGGTTCTCGCCTTCGGCGCGGCCCAGTGGGCGGCGTTCGTCGTCGCGTCCAAGGCTGGCGAGCTCGACCGCTGACCTCGGCAAGGTCAAGGCTGGTGGGTTTCGCAGGTAGGTGGCCGTGAGTGGTTTGGGGCGCTATGGCACCCCAAAGCACTCACGGGACATCAGCTGCCGAAACTTCAGCTCCGGCCGTTCGAGCGAATGCGCCCCGCTCGGCCGATGCCGGGCGGGGCGTTTTTGTGCTGCAATCGACAGATCGTCTGATTTCGTCAAAAGCGCTGGTCAGGTACCTTTGGAGCCGCTGAGGGGACTCGAACCCCTGACCGTCCGCTTACAAGGCGGGCGCTCTACCAACTGAGCTACAGCGGCATGCACTTCCGTCGTGCGGGGACATCGTAAGCGTCGATCCGCCCGGGGTGGAAAGCGGCCGCGCGACCGCTTCCGGACGGTGACTTCCGGCGAAGTAGACGACTGGCCGCAGATCAGTGATGGACGCCACAGATTGTGGGTGCAACGGTCGGCTTATGACAGGCGATGCCCGAGGGGAAGATCAGGCACGGCGGCCCGTTCGCAAGGCGGCCCGGCAGGAAGGAAGACCAGCAGTGGGAATCACGCAGCGCGCCCGCGGTGTGCTGCGACGGCGCGACCCCGAACTGACCATGCCGCCGGGGGCACGCAACGTCGTTTACGGGCCGGCACTGCCCGACGAATCCACCGTCCACCTCGTCCTCGACCTCGGGCTGCGCATCGGCGAGGTGCAGATGGCCAGCGGCGCCGGCGCCTCGGACGTGACCGCGACGGTCATCGCCGTGGTCAGCGCCTACGGTCTGCCGCACACCGAGGTCGACGTCATCTACACGTCGATCACGGTGTCCACCTACCGGGGCACCGACCTGCCGCCGATCACATCGCTGCGGGTGGTCCGCAACCGCTCCCTCGACTACACGCGCCTCGCCGACGTCGAAGATTTGCTGCGGCGGATCACCGCCAACGAGCTGACCGCCTCCGAGGCCTACGCCGAGCTGGATCGGATCACCACCGCGCCGCACCCGTTCCCGCGCTGGGTCGCCACGCTGTCCTGGGCGGGCATGGCCGCTTCGCTGGCCGTGCTGCTCGGCGGCGGCACCACCCCGATGTTGCCGCTGGTGGCCGCCGCCTCGACCGCGCTGGTGGACCGCGTCGGGCGGCTGCTGAACAAGCGCTCGCTGCCGTTCTTCTTCCAGCAGGCCGTCGGCGGGGCGATCGCCACCGGCGTCGCGCTGGGCTGCTACGCCACCGGCCTGCTCGACAACGCCGCGTTGGCGATCGCGGCCAGCATCATCGTGTTGCTGTCCGGGATGACCGTGGTCGGCTCCATGCAGGACGCGATCACCGGCTACAACGTCACCGCCGCGGGCCGGATCGCCGAGCTGGCCCTGATGTCCGCCGGGCTGATCGCCGGCGTCGTGCTTTCGCTGTACATCGGCGTGCGCATAGGCGGCGATACCGTCGGCAGCCTGGATGCGCAGAGCCTCGGGCGCGCCGAGGTGCTAGCACCGGCCCTGCACCTGCCCGTGCAGATGCTCGCCGGTGCGTCCACGTCGGCATGCTTCGCGCTCGCCAGCTACGCGCCGCCGCGGCCGCTGCTCGCGGCCGGGATCGGCGGTGGCGTGGCCGCGGCGGTGCACTCGCTGCTGACGCTGGTCGACGTGCACACCGTGCTGGCAGGGGCCGTCGCGACCACCGTGGTCGGCTTCATCGGCGGGATCATCGCGCGGCGGCTGCGGATTCCCGCGCTGGTGATCGCCGTTTCCGGCGTCGCGCCGCTGCTGCCCGGCTTCGCGACCTACCGCGGGCTGTACGAGCTGTCCGTGCTGGGCAGCCCGGCCGGCGTCGCCACGCTGATGCTCGCCGTCGCCACCGGGCTCGCGCTCGGCGCAGGCGTGGTGCTCGGCGAATATCTCGCGCAGCCGGTTCGCACCCGGCTCGGTAGGTTGGAACGCCGGTTCGCCGGGCCGCGGATGTCCGGCCCGCTGCGTCCCGCCAAGCGCCGGCTCGACTGATCGGTTGCGGGTCTTCCGGCGGCGCTGCGGCAGGCCGGAAGACCCACGGGCCGACCGGTCCGGTTTGCACCACACGCAGCACGCAGCGGCAGGCTTGATTAGCTAGCCTCGCGACAGGTGGCCGACACGGCGGGAGGAATACCGGTGAGCAAGGGCAGCACGCCCGATCGAGCGGACTTCGTCGTGGTCGCGAACCGGCTGCCGGTGGATCTGGAACGCCTCGACGACGGCACGGAACGCTGGCGGCACAGCCCCGGCGGGCTGGTCACCGCGCTGGAGCCGTTCCTGCGCGCCCGGCGCGGCGCGTGGGTCGGCTGGCCCGGAGTCGCCGACATCGACGTCGAGCCGTTCAGCGACGACGGCCTGCAGCTGCACCCGGTGCGGCTGTCGGCGGACGAATTCGCCGAGTACTACGAAGGATTCTCCAACGGCACGCTGTGGCCGCTGTACCACGACGTGGTCGTGCCGCCGGTCTTCGAGCGCTCCTGGTGGAACGCCTACCGGCGGGTCAACAAGCGGTTCGCGGAGGCCGCCGCCGCGGTCAGCGCCGAGGGCGCGACGGTGTGGGTGCAGGACTACCAGCTGCAGCTGGTCCCGGCGATGCTCCGCGAGCTCCGGCCCGACCTGCGCATCGGGTTCTTCCTCCACATCCCGTTCCCGCCGGTCGAGCTGTTCATGCAGCTGCCGTGGCGCACCGAGATAGTGCGCGGGCTGCTCGGCGCCGACCTGGTCGGCTTCCACCGGCCCGGAGGGGCGCAGAACTTCCTGTGGCTGGCCCGTCGGCTGGCCGGCTTCGAACCCAGCCGCGGCCAGGTCGGTGTCCGCTCCCGGCCCGGCGTCGTGCAGGTCGGCGACCGCACCGTGCGCGTCGGGGCGTTCCCGATTTCCATCGCCGCCGCCGGGCTCGACAAGCTGGCGCGCACCAAGGAGATCCAGCAGCGCGTCAAGTCGCTGCGCGCCGAGCTCGGCAACCCGCGCAAGATCATGCTCGGCGTCGACCGCCTCGACTACACCAAGGGCATCGACGTGCGGCTGCACGCGATGCACGAGCTGCTCGCCGAAGGCCACATCAAGGCCGAGGACGTGACGATGATCCAGATCGCCACGCCCAGCCGGGAACGCGTCGAGCACTACAAGCAGATGCGCGAGGACATCGAGCGCGAGGTCGGGCGGATCAACGGCGAGTTCGGTCGCGTCGGCCACCCCGCCGTGCACTACCTGCACACCTCGGTGGACCGCAAGGACCTGGTGGCCTTCTACTGCGCCGCCGACGTCATGGTGGTGACGCCGGTGCGGGACGGCATGAACCTGGTGTGCAAGGAGTACGTGGCCTGCCGCTACGACCTGGGCGGCGCGCTGGTGCTGAGCGAATTCGCCGGTGCTGCGGCCGAACTCACGAGTGCGTTCCTCGTGAACCCGCATAACCTGGACGGAGTGAAGGACGCATTGCTCGCGGCCCTCGACATCGACGAGGCCGAGGGACGCCGTAGGATGCGCGCACTGCGTAGGCAAGTGCTCACGCACGATGTCGACCGCTGGGCGCGGTCGTTCCTCGAGGCGTTGGGCGCACCGCTCGTGGAGTAGCTGCGGGTAACCGGTCCACAACACGGGCAGCCCGGACTCAGCGATACTTGTTCGAACCGCTCGCCGTCGACGGTCACCGCCGCGGCGCGAACGGGATCGATCCACATCCGATTTTGACCGCGCCCCCCTGAGGAGTATGGCGTTGACCGCCGAAGCCCTTCCTGCCGAGCTGCGCCGCGTGATCGTGCAGCTCGCGCGGACGCCTCGACTTCTGGTCGCCTGCGACTACGACGGCACCCTCGCCCCCATCGTGGCGGACCCCACCCAGGCCAAACCGCTGCCCGAAGCGGTGCACGCCCTGCGGTCGCTGGCCGCGCTGCCGGCGACCACCACGGCGGTGATCTCCGGCCGCGCGCTGCGCGACCTCGCCACCCTGTCCCGGCTGCCCGCCGAGGTCTACCTGGTCGGCAGCCACGGCTCGGAGTTCGACGTCGGGTTCGTGCACGAACTCGAACCCGAAGCCACCCAGCTGCGCACCGAACTGCAGATCGCCCTGCAGGACATCGTGCGCGGAAAACCCGGCGTCACGCTGGAGAACAAGCCCGCCAGCGTCGCGATGCACGTCCGGCGCGCCGAACCGGCGATCGCCGAGGAAGCGCTGGACACCGTCCGCAACGGCCCGGCGACCTGGGAAGGCGTGCAGGTCACCGAGGGCAAGGCGGTCATCGAGCTGGCCGTGGTGCAGACCGACAAGGGCAACGCGCTCGACGCGCTGCGCCACCAGGTCGGCGCCACCGCGGCGGTCTTCCTCGGCGACGACGTCACCGACGAGAAGGCCTTCGCCCGGCTGCACGGCCCCGACCTGGGCATCAAGGTCGGCGACGGGGACACGCTGGCGGCCTACCGGATCGGCAGCACCACCGAGGTCGCGACCGTGCTGGCGTTCCTGATGGAGGAGCGGCGCACCTGGCTTTACGGCGAGCAGGCCCCGCCGATCGAGCGGCTGACGATGCTGTCCAACGAGCGCACCGTCGGCCTGCTCACCCCCGACGCGCGGCTGACCTGGATGTGCCACCCCGGCCCCGACTCGGCGGCGGTGTTCGCCGACCTGCTCGGCGGCCCCGGCGCCGGGCACTTCTCGATCCGCCCGCAGGGCGGCAACGGCGCGCAGCGCAGCCCGCTGCCGCTGGGCCAGCGGTACGTGCCGAACACCATGATCGTGGAAACCCGCTGGTCGCGGCTGCTGGTCACGGACTACCTCGCGCACGGCAGCGACAGCCACCGCACCGACCTGGTGCGGGTGATCAGCGGCAGCGTGCCGGCGGCGGTGGAGTTCGCGCCGCGGCCGGAATTCGGGCAGGTGCCGGTGCGGCTGACCGCCGAGGCCGGCGGGCTGCGGGTGCAGGGCACCTCCGAGCCGATGGTGCTGTACTCGCCGGGCGTGCAGTGGGAGATCACCTCCGACGGCATGCACGAATCCGCGCACGCGGTCGTCGACCCGAGCGAGGACAACCCGGTCGTGCTGGAGCTGCGCTGCGGCACCGACGACCTGTCGCCGACGGACCCCGAGATCGAGCGCCGCGACGAGGCCGACCGGTACTGGTCGGAGTGGATGAAGACGCTGTCGCTGCCCGACGTGGAGCGCGACCTGGTCGCCCGCTCCGCGCTGACGCTGCGCGGGCTGTGCAACTCCGACACCGGCGGGATCATGGCGGCCGCCACCACCTCGCTGCCGGAGGAGATCGGCGGCGTCCGCAACTGGGACTACCGGTACTGCTGGCTGCGCGACGGCGCGATGACCGCACAGGCGCTGGTCACGCTCGGCTCCACGGCCGAGGCCGAGGCGTTCCTGAACTGGCTGCACCGGGTCCTGGAGACGCTGCCGGGGCCGGAGCGGCTGCACCCGCTGTACACGCTGCAGGGCACCGGGCTCGGCCCGGAGGCCGTGATCGACAGCCTGCCCGGCTACGCCGGATCGCGGCCGGTCCGCGTCGGCAACCTCGCCGACCAGCAGGTGCAGCTGGACGTGTTCGGTCCCGTGGTGGAGCTGATCGCGCACCTCGCGCAGTTCACCGGCCGGATCCGCGACGTGGACTGGGAACTGGTGAAGGCGATGGCCGCGGCCGTCTCGCAGCGCTGGTTCGAGCCCGACCACGGCATCTGGGAAGAGCGCGACGTGCCGCGCCACCACGTGTACTCCAAGGTCATGTGCTGGGTGACGCTGGACCGGGCGGTGAAGCTGGCGACCGCGTACGGCCGCGAGGCCGACCCGTCGTGGGCGCCGCTGCGTGACCAGATCGCCCAGGACGTGGTCAAGAACGGCTGGCACCCGGACGTGCAGGCGTTCACCACCGCCTACGAGGGCTCGGACCTGGACTCGGCGTCGCTGCACGTCGGGCTGTCCGGGCTGATCGACCCGTCCGACGAGCGATTCCAGGCCACCGTCACGGCGATCGAGGCGGAGCTGCGCAGCGGGTCCACCGTGTACCGCTACCGCCGCGACGACGGGCTGCCCGGCGACGAGGGCGGCTTCCACCTGTGCGCGGCCTGGCTGATCGAGGCGTACCTGCTGATCGGCCGCCGCACCGAGGCGGAGGAGCTGTTCCAACAGATCGTCGACACCGCCGGGCCGACGGGGCTGCTCTCCGAGGAGTACGACCCGATCGCGGAGCGCTCCCTGGGCAACCACCCGCAGGCGTACTCCCACCTGGGCCTGATCCGCTGCGCCCAGCTGCTGTCCGCCTAGTCCCGCGACATGAACGGCCCGTTCGCCTCGGTCGGTTTCGGAGGTGAACGGGCCGTTCGTCTTGTTGTGCGGCAGGAACGGTCCGTTCGCTTCGGCCTGGTGGGTGAGGTGGACGGGCCGTTCGCCACGTTCAGCGCGTCGATTGGTCCGTTCAACATTCAACTGGTCACGATTTGGGCGATTGATGTCATCCCGTCGGGGGTGGGCTAATACGCTCTGTGCCGGACGCTCGCACGAGGGGAAGGCGGACGGGTGAACGGACTGACCGCAACGCTGATCGTCGTGATCATCGTGCTGATCGTCGTCGCGGTGTTCGCCGTGATCATGGGGGTGCGGGCCAAGCGCTCCGCCGCGAAACCGGAAGCCCGGCCCACCGATCCTTTCCACACCGGTGACCAGGACTCGCTGCGCGGCGACCCGCGGGCGCTGAAGGCCGGCGACATCGTCGAGGTGCGCGGCGGCACCTACACCGTCCGCGGCACCGTCCGGCTCTCCGAAGGCGGCTGGACCTGGGCGGAGCACCTGCTCGACGACGCCAAGGGCGGGCAGGTGTGGCTGGCCGTGGAAGAGGACCCGGACCTGATCCTCTCGCTGTGGACGCCCGTCGCCGACGCCGGTGAGCCCGGCCCGAAGACGATCGACTTCGGCGGCCGCACCTACCACTCCGAGGAAGCCGGCAGCGCCGAGTTCCACAGCGAGGCCACCACCGGCCTGGCCGAGCGGGGCACCGTGCGCTACCACGACTACGAGGCCTCGGACGGATCGATGCTGGGCTTCGAGTCCTACGGCGGCGCCGACTGGGAAGCCAGCAGCGGCGAGGCGCTCAGCCGCTACGACGTGCTCATCTACCCGACGGCGGACTGACCGGTGAAACCACGTTTCTGGTTCGTGATCGCCGGCGCCGCCGCGGTATTAGCCCTGATCATCGGGCTGGTGACGATCTTCTCCACCGGCACCGGGCCGCACGGCTACGTCGCGAAGAACTACACCCGCGCCGCCCACCTCGACCTGCCCGGCGACTCCGACAACCGGGCCTACACCAGCCCGAAACCGCCGAGCGTCGTCGCCGCCGAGATCACCTCGAAGTGGCGTCCGCAGTCCCAGTACGCCGACTCGTCGGGCATCTACCTGCGGTACTCCGGCGACGCGGTGATCATCCAGCCGCAGGCGCCCGGATCGGTGATCCACCTGATGGACTCCGACCGCGCCTACCGCCGCTACCACAGCCACGTCGGCGGCGTCTGGGGCTGGAGCAGCCCGCACGGCGAGAGCTTCCGCGGCCGAGGGCCGGGAGCGGGCAAATGAGCGGCAAGAAGGTCGGGCTCGTCGTGACCGCGGGCGCCGTCATCGCCGTCGGCCTGGCGGTCGCCGGGACGATCGGCGGCGAGTCCGCGCAGAACACCTTCACCTCGGAGGAAACCACCTACTACCTGGACGGCACGAGCTACTCGGGGCCGCCGATCGAGCGGTTCACCCCCGCCGATGCGCAGCAGCTCGCGCAGCGGCTCGCGGAGGCGGAGCGGGCGCACGGGGTGTGCTTCGGCTGGAAGCTCGTCGACGGCTCGACGGAGCAGTTCGACCAGGGCTCCAGCCGCGGCCCCGGCGTCCCGGCCGACAGCTGCCCGCGCTGGGCCGAGACCCAGGTGTTCGTCGCGGCCGGCGACACCGACGACGACGTCGACGCGGCCGACATCAAGGTCGCGGCGTCCGGCGACCTCGACGCGCAGCTGGACGCGGACGACTTCGTGAACCTCGGCGTCACCGCCGACTCGCTGGCCGCGGAGCCGGTGACCGCGACCGGGCAGGCCGCGCTCGGATTGCCCTTGCTGCTGGTGGAGAACGGCGTGCTGACGGCGCCGCAGGCGGCCGAGGACCCCTCGGGAACCGCCTCGGTCCCACCGCTGCCGAAGGGCGATGGCTCCGGCTCGGACTGGGTACCCTGGGCGTGGCTCGGCGGGCTGGGCGTCGTCGTGGTGCTCGGTTTGCTGCTGGGCTTCCGGGCCCGCGCGAAGCAGAAGTCCACATCGGACACTCCGCACGCGCCGCCACCGGCGGGACCGCCGCCGGGATCGCAGGGCGGCCCGCCACTACAGGGGCCGCCGCACGGTGGACCGCCTGGTCCGCAGGGAACGCCGCCGCCCGCGCCGCAAGGGACGCCGCCTGGACCGCCGCTGCAGGGACCGCCGCTGAGCGGACCGCACCCGCCGCGAGGCCCCGCGGCGCCGGGGCAGCAGGGGTGGCCTCCGCCGCCCGGGGGTCCGCGGCAGTCCTGGCCACCGCCGCCGCAGGGGCCGCCGCCGGCAGGTCCCCGTCGCTGACCGCACCGAACACGACACCAGAAGGGCCTCACCTTGCTCCAGGAAATGCTCGCCGGCCTGCTCGCCGCCGTCGCCTACGGGGCGATCGGCGTGGTGATGATGGCGCTCGGCTACGTGCTCGTCGACCTGGCCACGCCGGGCAAGCTTCGCGATCTGATCTGGGTCCAGCGCAACCCGAATGCGGCGTTGCTGCTGGTCTCCGGCCTGATCGGGGTCGGGATCATCCTCACCACCGCGATCGTGGGCAGCGCCGACGACCTGATCGCCGGGCTGATCGACACCCTCGCCTTCGGCCTCCTCGGGCTCATCCTGATGAGCCTGTCGTTCCTGCTGATCGACGCGGTCACGCCCGGCAAGCTCGGCGACGAGCTCTCCTCCCCGGACATGCACCCGGCGACCTGGGTGTCGGCGACCGCGCACGTGGTGATCGCGGTGATCATCGCCGCCTCGATCTGGTGAACAGCGCGTGTCGGTGACCGCCGAACCCGCCGCAGAACCAGCCGAGCTGGCCGATCCGGTCAAGCCGCGCGGCCGGGTCGCCCGGACCGCGGTGCTGGTGGCCGTCTTCATCTGCGCCGCCTGCGGTCTGGTCTACGAGCTGGCGCTGGTCGCGCTCGGCAGCTACCTGATCGGCGACACCGTCGGCCAGGCGTCGATCGTGCTGTCGCTGATGGTGTTCGCGATGGGCGTCGGCGCGCTCGCCGCGAAACCCCTGCAGCGCTGGGCGGCTCCGGCGTTCGCGGGCATCGAGCTGCTGCTCGCGCTGCTCGGCGGGATCAGCGTGCTCGGGCTGTACGCCGCGTTCGCGTGGCTGAGCCTGTACATGCCCGCGCTGATCGCCACCGCGCTTGTGCTCGGCGTGCTGATCGGCGCGGAGATCCCGCTGCTGATGGTGCTGCTGCAGCGGATCCGGCGGCAGGACGCGGGTTCCGCGGTCGCCGACCTGTTCGCGGCCGACTACGTCGGTGGTCTCGTCGGCGGGCTGGCGTTCCCGTTCCTGCTGCTGCCGCTGTTCGGGCAGGTGCAGGGCGCGTTGCTGGTCGGCATGGTCAACGCCGCCGCCGGGCTCGGGCTGGTGCTGACCGTCTTCCGCCGGGAGCTCTCCAAGCGCGCGACGTTGCTGCTGACCGGGGCGTCCGTGCTGGTCGGCGGCGTGCTCGTCGGGGCTTACGCGTTCGCCGACGACTTCGAGGTCACCGCGCGCCAAGCGCTGTACGCGGACCCGGTGGTGCATTCGGAGCGCACGCCGTACCAGGACGTCGTGCTGACCGAGTCGGTGTCGTTGAGCGAGAGCAGCGACACCCGGCTGTACCTCAACGGAGACCTGCAGTTCAGCTCGATGGACGAGTACCGGTACCACGAGGCGCTGGTGCATCCGGCGATGGCGGGGCCGCGCGAGCGGGTGCTGGTGCTGGGCGGCGGAGACGGCCTGGCGCTGCGCGAAGTGCTGCGATACCCGGATGTCCGCGAGGCCACGCTGGTGGATTTGGACCCGGCGGTGCTGGAACTGGCGCGCACCGACCCGCGAGTGTCTACTTTGAACAATGATGCCTTCGCCGATCCGCGGGTGCGGGCGGTCGCGGCGGACGCCTTCAGCTGGCTGCGGGACAACCGCGACCGCTACGACGTGGTGCTCGTGGACATGCCCGACGCGGACTCGGCGGCGACGGCGAAGCTGTACTCGACGGAGTTCTACGGGCTGGTCCGGCACGCGATGTCCGACAACGCGCGAGTGGTGGTGCAGGCCGGTTCGCCGTTCTTCGCGCCGAAGGCGTTCTGGTGCATCGAGTCGACGTTGCGGGCGGCGGGCCTGAACACGGTGCCGTACCAGATCGCGATGCCCAGCTTCGGCGAGTGGGGCTTCCACCTGGCCGCCGCGAACCCGACGCCCGACGATCACACGACGAGCGGAACCCCGCTCTCCTCGCCAGGCGCGCCGCCCCTGCGGCTACCGGTTGACGCCCCGCCGCTGCGCTCGCTGGACGCGGCGACCCTGCAAGCCGCGGCGACGTTCTCGCCGGATCGCACCCGGATCCCGGGCATGGAGCCGTCGACCCTGATGCACCCGACGATCCTCCAGTACGCCCAGGGCGAGTGGGCCAACTACTGATCGGCCAGGTCAAGGAAAATTCCCGATTTCAGGCAGAATCGGGACGTCCCGTGCCCGGCCGGCCACCGGGCTGATCTGGGAAGTTCCCAATTTCAGGCAAAATCGGGAGCCTTCCGATCACGGGCCGAACCAGCGCTCTTCCGCCGAGCGGGGCGGGGCCGAGGTGGCTCCGGTGATCAGCTGGGTCTCCAGCTGGATGTGGCGGGGGCGGCCCGGCTCGCTGGCCTCCAGCAGCAGGCGCCCGGCCGCGCGGCCCTTCTCCAGCCACGGCTGGCGCACCGTCGTCAGGCCCGCCCGCTCCGCGTCCGGGATGCCGTCGAAGCCCGTGATGGTCAGGTCTTCCGGCACCCGCAGGCCGCGGTTGCGGGCCTCGCTCAGCGCGCCGAGCGCCAGTATGTCCGAGGTGCACACGATCGCGGTGATCTCCGGGTCGATCTCCAGCAGCTGCGCCGCCGCCGATGCCCCGGAGGCCGTGGTGTGGTCGAAGCGCTCCACCACCGGCACCTTCGTCCAGTCGACGCCCGCCTCGCTGAACACCTCGGCCAGCGCGGTCAGCCGGGCCTTCTGCACGTGGAAGCTGGCGTTGGCCTGCCGCTGCACCGACGCGGGCCCGTCGTTGCGGCCCCGGGCCAGGCGCATGCACAGCACGCCGATGCGGCGGTGTCCGAGCCCGATCAGGTGGTCGGCGACGCTCTTGATGGCCTTCCCGTCGTCCGGGCCGACCCAGTCCAGGTTGTCCAGGCGCGGCTGGTCGCAGACCACCACCGGCACCGGCCGTTCGAGCACCGCGGCCAGGTGCGGGTCGTCCTCCGGAACCGAGTACACGACGAATCCGTCCACGCCGGCGCGGTGCACCGAGGCGACGTCTTCGCGCTCCGGGCTCGCCGGGATCAGCAGCAGGCCCTGACCGGCGTCTTCGCAGGCCAGCGCGAGTCCTTCGAGGAAGCCCACGGCGCCCGGGTCGCGGAATGCGTAGGAGAGGTTCTCGGTGAGCAGCAGGCCGACCGCGCCCGCCTTCCTGGTCCGCAACGACCTCGCGACCGGATCCGGCCCCGGGTAGCCGAGCCGGCGAGCGGTCTCGAGGACCCGCTTGCGCAGCTCCGGGGAGAGCTGGTCCGGACGGTTGTAGGCATTGGAGACCGTCGTCCGGGAGACCCCGAGTTCTGCAGCGAGCGAGGCGAGCGTCGCAGGCCGCCGGGCATTCGTTGACCGCGCCATGGAGGAACCGTAACGGTTCAGTACCCCTCGGTGAAGTGAGCATGATGCATATCCCACTCACGTTCGAATCATGAACACGGAGCGACGCAGGGTGATCACTCTCCGAGTTGGTTCATTCGAGGGGCTGACCCCGAGCGATTTTGCGGTTACGTTTTCATGACCGATTCCGTGAAAGGTGTCACAGATGGCTGAGGTTGCTTACGTCAACGCCTCGCGCGTTTACCAGGGGAGTCCGCCGGTTCGTGCGGTCGACAAGCTCGCCTTGGACATCGCCGACGGCGAGTTCCTGGTGCTGGTGGGGCCGTCGGGGTCCGGTAAGTCGACGGCGTTGCGGATGCTCGCCGGTCTGGAGGACGTCGACGAGGGCGGCATCACCATCGGTGGCAACGATGTCACCAACACCCCGCCGAAGTCGCGGGACATCGCGATGGTGTTCCAGTCCTATGCCCTGTACCCGCACATGACGGTCGCGGAGAACATGGGCTTCGCGCTGAAGCTGCGCAAGACGCCCAAGGGCGTCATCAAGGAGAAGGTCACCGAGGCGGCGAAGATGCTCGACCTCGAGAAGTACCTGGACCGCAAGCCCAAGGCGCTCTCCGGCGGGCAGCGGCAGCGGGTCGCGATGGGGCGCGCGATCGTCCGCGAGCCGAGCGTGTTCCTGATGGACGAGCCGCTGTCCAACCTCGACGCCAAGCTGCGCGTCGAGACCCGCGCCAACATCGCGGCGCTGCAGAAGCGGCTGGGCACCACCACCATCTACGTCACCCACGACCAGGTCGAGGCGATGACGATGGGGCACCGCGTCGCGGTGCTCAAGGACGGGCTGCTGCAGCAGGTCGCCACCCCGCGCGAGCTGTACGAGAACCCGGCCAACGCGTTCGTCGCCAGCTTCATCGGGTCGCCGGCGATGAACCTGAAGACGGTGCCGCTGACCAGCGACGGAGCGGTGCTGGACGGCACCACGATCCCGCTGCCGCGCGAGGCCGTGGCCGCCGCCGGAGACCTCAAGGAGATCACCTTCGGCGTGCGCCCCGAGGCGCTGTCGCTGACCTCCAGCGAGGACGCCGGGATGGCGATGACTGTCGAGCTGGTCGAGGAGCTCGGCGCCGACGCGCTCATCCACGGCGCCATCGACGTCAACGGCTCGCAGGAGCGGTTCGTCGTCCGCGCCGACGGCCGCACCCCGCCCGCGCTCGGCCAGAAGGTCACCGTGGCGCTGCGCGACCACAGTGAGATCCACCTCTTCCACCCCGAGACCGGAGCCCGCCTGGTCGCTTGATCGCGAGCGGTCGTGGCTGCTCAGGCGGCCATTGCCGGTAACGGCCCTCCATGCCGACGCCCCCGCTGGTCCTGGCGGGGGCGTCGTTGTGTGCGCAACAGGAATAACCCGGTTGGTGGAGTGTTGTGCGGAGACGTGCTTAGACTGTAGTTGACAACGGTTTCCGTTACCGTTCGCAGTTAGCCGTCAGTCTGCTGCGCAAGAGGCTTATCACCGAGGAGTGCAACCGATGACCGTCCGCAGCCGCTCCGCTGCCACCGCCCTGGCCGGCCTCGCCGCCACCGCCATCGCCCTGACCGCCTGCGGCACCGGCGGGCAGGCAGCGGACGGCGGCAAGATCAAGGTCGTCGCCTCCACCAGCGCATGGGCCAGCGTCGTGCAGGCGATCGGCGGCGACCACATCGAGGTCGAGGCGATCATCAACGACCCCAACGCCGACCCGCACTCCTACGAGAGCACCCCGCAGGACGCCGCGAAGGTCACCGACGCGGACCTGGTCGTGTTCAACGGCGGCGGATACGACGGGTTCATGGAGAAGATCCTCGGCAGCAGCGGCCAGGGCAAGCCGACCATCGAGGCCGTCAAGGACGAGCACGAAGGCGAGCCCGCGGGCGGGCACGAGGAGCACGGCGGGCATGAGGGCCACGACCACTCGGCGAACGAGCACGTCTGGTACGACCTGCACGTGGTGCAGCAGGTGGCCGCCCAGGTCAACGCCGAGCTGAGCAGGCTCCAGCCGGCCAACGCCGGGCAGTTCGGCCAGGCCGCGGGCCACTTCGCGGAGGACATCGGCAAGCTGCAGGGGCGGGTCGGCGAGCTGGGCGACCAGAACCGGGGCAAGCAGGTGATCGTCACCGAGCCGGTCGCGCACTACCTGGTGGAAGCCGCGAACCTGCAGGACATCACGCCGCCGGAGTTCGTCAACGCCATCGAGGCCGAGACCGACCCGTCGGCGGCCGCGGTCGCCGCGATCCAGAACGCCGTGAACTCCAAGCAGGCCGCGGCGATCATCTACAACCCGCAGACCGAATCGCCGGTCACCCGCAACGTCCGCAGCGCCGCCGAGCAGAATCAGATCCCGGTCGTGGAGATGACCGAGACGCTGCCGCAGGGCAAGACCTACGTGCAGTGGATGGACGCCCAGATCACGGCCCTGCAGGCCGCCCTGACCCAGAATCGCTGAGATATGACCGCCAAATCCGAGACCGAAACCGTCCTCGCGCCCACCGCCACGGCGTCCGCCGTGCGGCTGCGCGGCGCGGAGCTCTCCTACGGCCCCCGCGTCCTTTGGTCCGGCCTGGACCTGGACGTCGCGCCGGGCGAGTTCCTGGCCGTGCTCGGGCCGAACGGCTCCGGCAAGACGAGCCTCCTGCGGGTGCTGCTGGGTTTGCAGCCGCTTTCCGCGGGCAGCGTCGAGATCGCCGGCGCGCCGGCCCGCCGCGGCAGCAACCGAATCGGCTACATCCCGCAGCAGCGGGCGCTGGACGCCACCGTGATGGTGCGCGGTAGCGATCTGGTCGGTCTCGGCCTGGACGGTCACCACTGGGGCACGGGCCTGCGCGGCCGCCGCGAGCGCAAGCAACGGGTCGCTGCGGCGCTGCGCGCGGTCGAGGCGACCGAGTACGCCCGGATGCCGCTCGGCCTGCTCTCCGGCGGCGAGCAGCAGCGGCTCCGGGTGGCGCAGGCGCTGGTCAGCGATCCGGCGGTGCTGCTGTGCGACGAGCCGCTGCTGTCGCTGGACATCGCGCATCAGCGCAAGGTCAGCCGGCTGATCGCGAACCAGGCGCGGGAGGCCGGGGCCGCTGTCCTGTTCGTCACCCACGAGATCAACCCGGTGCTGCCGCTGGTCGACCGGGTCCTCTACCTGGTGGACGGCCGGTTCCGGATCGGCCCGCCGGACGAGGTGATGACCTCCGCGACGCTGTCCGAGCTTTACCGCACCGACGTCGAGGTCGCCCGAGTCGGCGGGCGGCTGGTCGTCGCCGGCACCGACGAGCACGACCACCACGTGCAAGAGGCGGAAGAGGCGTGAACGCAATCATCGACGGGCTGGGCAAGATCCTGGACTTCTCGACCACGGTCGACCTGCTCGGCTACCCGTTCGTCCAGCAGGCGCTGCTGGCCGCGGCGGCGCTCGGCCTGGCCTCCGGCTGCCTGGCGCCGCTCGTCGTCGCGCGGAAGATGTCCTTCGCCGTGCACGGCACGGCCGAGCTCGCGTTCACCGGTGCCGCCGCGGCGCTGCTGATCGGCGTGGGCGTCGGCGTCGGGGCGCTGGCCGGCGCGGTGGTCGCCGCGCTGCTGCTCGGCCTGCTGGGGCAGCGCGGCACCGAACGCGATTCGGTGATCGGCGCGATCTTGTCCTTCGGACTCGGCGTCGGCGTGCTGCTGCTGTGGCTCAACCCGGAGCGGACCTCGAACAAGTTCAGCCTGCTGGTGGGGCAGATCGTCGGCGTCGATTCCGCGGACGTGCTGCTGCTGGCCGGTTCGGCGGCGGCCGTCCTGGTCGTGCTGGCCTTCGTGTACCGGCCGCTGCTGTTCGCCAGCGTCGACCCGGATGTCGCGGCGGCCCGCGGCGTTCCGGCGCGGCTGCTGACGCCGCTGTTCGCGGTGCTGGTCGGCGTGGCGACCGCGCTCGGCGTCTACACCGTCGGCGCGTTGCTGGTGCTGGCGCTGATGGTGACGCCGGGAGCCGCGGCGGCGCGGGTGACCGCGAGCCCGGTCAAGGCGACGGTGCTGGCGGTGGTGTTCGCCGAGGTGGCAGTGCTGGGCGGCATCCTGCTGTCGCTGGCGCCCGGGGCGCCGGTGAGCGCCTTCGTCACGATCATCTCGTTCGTGATCTACCTGGTGTGCCGCGTGGTCGGCAACCGCCGGCTCCGCCGCCTGTCCCGAATCCCAGCCGCCGCCTGACCGTTCCGGCAAGGTTTGCGCTGGCAGCGGGGCCGTGAGTCTTTTGGGCGGCTATAGCAGCTGTTTGAGAGCTCGTTTGCGCAGTGGTTGGCTGGTGTGGAGTGAACGACCTGTTCTCCTCGATAGGTGAGGTGAACGGTCCGTTCGCTTCATCCATCCAACGTCGGCGGGCACCAGCTGGTGTGGGGTGAACGGCCCGTTCGTCCCGATAGGCGAGGTGAACAGGCCGTTCGCTTCACCGCTTTGAAGGCACAAGCCGCCCTGCCACGACCCCACACCACCACATCCAAAACAGCCTCTACAGCGACCCAAAAGACTCACGGCCCCGTACCTGCCGGAACGCGCCTCCTGGGCCGGGCCGCGGGCTGAATGGCGGCGGGTCGGGTGGTGGCCCACGCTGGCGATCGTGTCCCCGAGCGATCGGTGGAAAGTCCTGATCAACCTGGCGACGGCGCTGGGCGCGGTCGTGGCGTGCACCGTCGCGTACTACCTGTTGCCGATCGGCCGGTTCGGCCTCGTCGGCACCGTGAACTCGGTCGTGGGCTTCGCCGTCGGGCTGGCCGCCATCTCCACGCTGATCGCGGTCCAGGTGCGCCGGTTCCGGGCCGGCGGCGCGCACCGCGGCAGCTCCATGGCCGGGGTGGTGGTGGCGTTGTACCTGGCAGTGCTGTTCTTCGCAGCCGTGTACTTCGGAATGGCCCACTACGATCCGGCCTCGATCGCGTCGCTGCGCACCAAGACCGACGCCCTCTACTTCTCGCTGTCGATCACCAGCACGGTCGGCTTCGGCGACGTGCACGCGATCTCCCAGCCCGCCCGCGCGGCCGCCGCAGTGCACATGGCCTTCAACATCGGGTTCCTCGCCGCGGCCGTCACCATCGTCCGAGCCAAGGCCGCCCGGCCCGAAGGCGCCTGAGGGTTCCGTTTCCGCTGGTCAGGTGCCGTGAGTGTTTTGTGTCGCTATGGCAGCGCAAAACACTCACGGGTCTTCACCAGCGGAGACCGCGCTTCAGGCGAGACCGAGGTAGCGGCGTTCGTTGAACTGCTCGCCGGTGCAGGAGGCCCCGAGGTCGTGGCCGATGCGCTCGATCACGTCCGCCAGCTCCAGCCGGGCCAGCCACGGGCGGGGCAGCACCGCCGTGCCGTGCCGGGCGCCGAGGATGCTGCCGGTCACGGCGGCGGTGGAGTCGCTGTTCCCGGAGTGGTTGACCGCCAGCCGCAGGGCGTCGGCGAACTGCTCGGGCTTCGGCATCGCGAGCGCGCAGTAGACGCCGATGGACAGCGCTTCCGGGCCGATCCAGCCCTGGCCGAGCCGCTCGATGTGCCCGACGCTCGCGCCCAGCCGCGCCAGCGTCGAGGCCTCCGCGAGAGCGGTGGCGGCCTCGCCGTCCTCGCGCAGCACGCGGCCCGCCGCCTGGTCCACCGCGGCGGGCAGCTTCCGGTCCTGCACGGCCACCAGGTGCACGATGAGCGACAGCGCCCCGGCCGAGGCCCAGCCGCCGACGCCGCCGTGGGTGAGCGCCGCGCACTGGCAGGCCAGCTGGTAGGCCATCTCGGCGGTGGGCGCGAAGCCGAGCGGCGCGCTGCGATCCACACCGCCGCAGCCCTTGGAGGTGTTCCGCGGCCGGTCCGGCGTGCCGAGCTCGGGTTCTTGCAGCGCGCGCAGGCTGGTCAGGCCGGGAGCGCGGCTGGCGTACAGCTCGGGCTCGGCGAGCAGGCCGGTCGCGCCGGGTATCGGCTTGTCTTCCTGCTGGGTGGTCAACCACCGTCGGTAAGCGGCGGCGGTGGACTCGACCGGTCGCCACTTGCCGCCGTTGTTACCGGTGGTCCAGGCGTGCAGGTAACCCTCGCCGGTGAACAGCGACAGCTGCGTGGCATCGCCGAGCAGGGCCTGCGGCGGCGGTTCGGCGACGCCTGCCTGGCCGAATTCTGCGCGGATGCCGTCCAGCTGCGCGTACTCGACCGGGTTGCCGAGCGCATCGCCGAGCGCCCCGCCGAGCAGGCAGGCCACCGCGCGATCGACCACTGTGGACGGGGTGGGCACGGGTGCGGCTCTCCTTCCACAGTGTCCTCGTACGAGTGATCGGCGTGTCCAGACTTTACTTGGCGTATCCGATCGCCGGGAGATGTTCACCGCAACAGTGGGTGCGGGCCGGACGCTCCGGGAGGAATCGGGCATGGCTCCATTGGGGTGAATAGTCGGCCGGTGATCGACATGCGTTCGGCCGCGCCTCGTTACGGTGTGTCGGGTTTTGGGCGGCGGACCGGCCGCCGCGTGGGCTTTCCGGGGTGTGGACTCGCTGTGCACGTTGCCCGAGACTGTCTGAAGGCTCAACAAAACATGAGTGAGAGTCGGATTTGGAGATGATGGCGGGGCACGGCAGCTCGACCGAGGCACCGGGCGCGGGGTTCGAGTTCCGCCTGCTCGGCCCCCTCGAGGTGCGCGTCGACGGCAGCTCGCAACCGCTGGGCAGCGCCCCGGTCCGCGCGCTGCTGGCCTGCCTGCTGCTGGAGCCGAACCAGGTCGTCTCGATGGACCGGCTGATCGACACGCTGTGGGAGCACGAGCCGCCGGCCAGCGCCCGCACGATCATCCACGGCTACGTCTCCCGGCTGCGCAAGCTCTTCGGCGCCGGCGCGGAATCGGCCGAGATCGTCACGCGCCCGCCCGGCTACCTGCTGCGGGTCGACAGCGACCGGATCGACGCGCACCGCGCGCGAGCGCTGATCAACCGAGCGCACGGCATGGAACCCGCGGCGCGGTCGCGGATGCTGGCCGAGGCGCTGACCCTGTGGCGCGGCCCGGTGCTCTCGGACATCGCCAGCAGCCGGTTGTACCGGATGGTCGCGCCGAACCTGGACGAGCTGCGGTTGCTCGCGCTGGAGGAGCGGGTCGCCGCCGACCTGGACCTCGGCCGGCACCACCAGCTGGTGCTGGAACTGTCGATCCTGGTCGACCGGAACCCGCTGCGGGAACGGCTCACCGGCCAGCTGATGCTGGCCCACTACCGCGCGGGGCACCGCGCCGAGGCGCAGTCCCGCTACCACGCCCTGCGCCGCAGGCTGTCCCACGAACTCGGCCTCGATCCCGGCCCCGACCTGCGCGAACTCTACGAGAAGCTGCTCCGCGACGACCCTGCGCTGCGCAGCCCGCAGCGCCGCCCGGAACCCGGGCTCGGCATCAGGCGCCCGATCCCGGCGGAGCTGCCGCCGGCCCCGGCCGGGTTCGTCGGCCGCCAGGGCGAACTCGCCGCGCTCGACGAGATGCTGGCGGAGCGGGAACGCGGCTCCAGTCTGCTCGCCGTGGTGACCGGCACCGCGGGCGTCGGCAAGAGCTCCCTCGCGCTGACCTGGGCGCACCGCGTCGAGCACGAGTTCCCAGATGGGCAGCTGTACGCGTCGCTGCGCGGCTTCGATTCGGAGCGCGAGCCGCTGACGCCCGGCGAGGTGCTGACCAGCATGCTGAAAACGCTCGGCGTCGCGGCGAATGCGATCCCCGTCGAGCTGGACGACCGCACCGCGCTGTACCGGTCGCTGCTGGCCAAGCGCCGGGTGTTGGTGCTGCTGGACAACGCGCGGGACTCCGAGCAGGTGCGGCCGCTGCTGCCGGGCAGCGCCGAGTCGCTGGTGCTGGTCACCAGCAGGCGGCGGCTGGACGGGCTGGTGGTGCGCAGCGGGGCCCGGGTGCTGCCACTGGAAACGCTGCCGACCGAGACCGCGATCGAACTGCTCGACCGGGCGGGCGTGCCCGGCAAGTCGGCCTCCGAACCGGCGGCCGCGGCCCAGCTTGCGGAGTTGTGCGGCGGGCTGCCGCTGGCGCTGCGGATCGCCGCCGCGCGGCTCGCGGCGAACCCGGCGCGCGGCGTGTGCGATCTGGTGCACGAGCTGACCGACGAGCGGAACCGGCTGCACGCGCTGGACATCGACGACGCCGACACGAGCGTGCGCCGCGCGTTCGACATCTCCTACCGCAGCCTGCACCCGGTGCACGCCGACACGTTCCGGCTGCTCGGGCTGGTGCCCGGCCACACCTTCACCGCGCACGCGGTCGCCGCGCTGTGCGGCACCGATCCGCCCAGCGCGCAGCGCCGGCTGCGGGCCCTGGCGCTCGCGCACCTGGTCACCGAGACCGAGCCGGACCGGTTCGGCATGCACGACCTGCTGCGCGTCTACGCCCGGGACCTGCTCGCCGAACCGACCCCGGACGACATCGAGGCGCTGCGCAGGCTGCTGAACCACTACCTCGTCACGGCCGACCACGCGCGCCGTTTCCTCCGCCCGGCCCGGGACGATCTGGACTTCTCCAGCGGGCCCGAGGTGCCCCGGCCGGAGATCGCCGACCGGTCGCAGGCGCTGGAGTGGTTCGACGCGGAATGGGCGAACCTGGTCGCCGCCGTCCGGGCGGCGAACGCGGAGGGCATGCACGAGCTGGCCTGGCCGCTGGCGCGCCTGCAGTTCAACTACCTGATGGTGCGCTGCCCCTGGGAGGACTGGATCCGGATCTACACCGACGGGCTCGACTCGGCCCGGGCGGTGGACGACCCGGCGGGCAAGGTGCTGATGGCCGCCGGGCTCGGGGTGGCGTACTCGCGGTCGGGCAAGCTGGACGCCGCGCTGGCGCACTACGACGAGTCGTACCAGGTCGCGGTGCAGACCGGCGACTCCGCGCGGTTGGCGATGACCCAGGTCAACATGGGCAGCGTGCTGTTCCGGCTGAAGCGTTACGAAGAGGCGAAAGTGCACTGCCAGGACGCGTTGCGGGTCTACCGTTCGCTGGGCGACCGGTACTTCGTGGCGGGGGCGCTGAACAACCTCGCCATGGTCGAGCAGGTCAACGGCGAGCTGGTGGAGGCGTTGGCGCACCTGCGCGAGGCGGAGGCGCTGTACCGGGACGCCGACGACCTGGAGACGCTGGCGATGGTGCTGAACAACTGCGGCGAGGTGAGCATCGAACTGGGCCGGATCGCCGACGGCGAGCGGTTCCACCACGAAGCGCTGGACGTGGCGTTGAAGTGCGGTTCCGCGATGCGGCAGGCGTCCGCGTACCTGGGCCTCGGCGACGCCGCCCGGTCCCGCGGCGACCTGGAGGTGGCCCGGACCCGCTGGGACACCGCGCTGGCGATCTACGAAGCCGAAGGCTCGCCACGCTCGAACGAGGTCCGCGCGCGGCTGGAAGATCTCCGCGGCCGCCTGCTGAGGGGCGTTTAGCCGACGTTTAGCGGCCGTGTAGCGATCGCTGGGAACTTCATCATGTGCGGATCAAGCCGTGCATGGTTCGCACGACGGGCGGCTCTGGGGGGAGTCCAAGGGGGGATTGTCGCCCGGTCGTCCCGGTCGGCACTCGTGGCCGGCCGGGACGGCCGCAAGGGGGGCTTGGCATTCGGGAGGGGTTCATCCCGAATGGACGTGGGGGTGAGTGCGGGCTTTCGGCCTCAGGAGTGGGTGATCCTGCCGAAGGTCCGCACTTCGTCCTTTCACGGGTACCTGTGGTCGCCTTGCGTGGCGGTGCGGGTGGCGGCCCCCTGCGGGAGTCACCGCGGTCTTCTCGCTGTGGGATCCCCGACATCATGAATGACCAATTCACCACGTCGGGGCTGTCCTCGCTGGAAGAACCCCGGAGGGGTGGGCACCGTGAACCCGCGGCGGTGCCGGTTGCGTAGGTGGGCTAAGCAGCTGCGCCGCTTCAAAGACAAAGACCGAGGGACCGGTGGTCCTTGCATTCGTCAGCGCAGGCGTCTCTACCAGGCGAAACGGCACCACATCGGCTCAGGCCGAGGGATGTCCCGCGGTGAGCTTCTCCAGCTGGGGCCGCTTCGCGGTGCGGCCGTCGCCGCTGGAGACGCCGCGCAGGCGGCGGCTGATCCACGGCGCCAGGTACTCGCGGGCCCAGCGGATGTCCTGGGCGCGCTGCTCCCGCCAGTGCATCTCGGGGGCCGCGGGCCAGGGTTCGCGCCAGTCGGCGGCGACCGGGACGCCCAGCGCCTCGCAGGCGCGCAGGGCGACCCGCCGGTGGCCCGCTGCGGACAGGTGCAGCCGGTCTTCGCTCCAGGCCCGGACGTCCCGCAGCACCCGCATCGACCACAGGTCCATCACGTAGCAGTCGTGCTTGTCGGCGATCGCCCGCAGGTGCGAGTTGTAGGTCCCGATCTTGCCGCGCACGTGCCGCAGCACCGGGGTGCCGCGGGTGTCGAAGCCGGTGCCGATCAGCACGTCGGCGCCGGTCGCCCGCAGTTCGCCGACCGCGCTGTCGAAGAGCTCCGCGACAGCGTCCGGGTTGCTGCCGGGGCGGATGATGTCGTTGCCGCCGGCGGTCAGGGCGACCAGCCCGGGCCGCAGCGCCACGGCCTGCGGCACCTGGTCGGCGACGATCTGGCGGATCAGCTTGCCGCGCACCGCGAGGTTGGCGTACCGCAGATTGGGGTCGTGGGCGAACAGGTACTCGGCCAGCCGGTCCGCCCAGCCCCGGAAGCTCCCGGTCGGATCCGCGTCGGCGAGCCCTTCGGTGAAGCTGTCTCCCAGCGCGACGAAGCTGCCCCAGCGCGCCGAGCCGGCGTTGCGCTGCGATTCCATTGACGATTTCCTTCCTGGTCTTCCTCCCGCACGCGCGGTGGACCGGGAACCAGATTGGCGTTCGAACGGCTACCTACGCCACCGTCGGTTCCGCAGTAGTGATTAACGGCACTGAACGGTCTAGTATTTCTGCCCGATTCGCCCGATAGCTGCGCGAACTTTGCGTTTTTCGTTGCCGCACTGCACTTTTCCGGCGCCGCGGTGACAACTGGGTGGCTATTCCTCGAAACACCGATACGGGTGAACGCCAGCTGCTACTGTCCTTCGGCGGTAACAGATGCAATGAGGGGGCCCGCGATGTTGCGATCGATGCAGGTGGCAGCTCGACGTGCGTTCGGGGGGACGCCGCGCCGTCCGCCGTTTCGCGTCATCGCGGTTGGTTGAGTTGGGGAACGACAGCGTGCTCCGTTGCGTCGATTCCAGTGCGCCCGCGATTCGGGTCCGCCCGGATGTCGCGCGGCGCTACAACCGTCCCGAATATCTGGGGGAATCGTGACGTCACCGCAGAATCCGGCGTCCGCGCCGGGGCCAGCGGGCTTCGACGCGCAACAGCGGGCCGCGGGCCCGGGAGGACGACGCCGTGCGGACGCGCCGATGCGCGGCTCGCTCGGCGGTGAGGTGCCGCCGGCACCAGGCGGGCCACGGCCGCCCGCCCCGCGTCCGATGCGCTTCGATCTGCGCGGCGAGTTCGCCGCCCTGGCCGCCGAACCACACCCGTTCGCGCTTTGGCAGCGCGCCGAGCAGCTCGTCGATCGCTTCGAGCACGAGCAGCGCAGGCAGCCCCAAGACGCCCGACCGGCGCCGGACCGGCCCGAAGCACCGAAGACACCGGGCGGCGGAATGGCGCTGTCCGGAGACCTTGGCGGGCTCGACGCCCCGCAGGGGAGCCTGGCCCGCCCGGAACCGCCGGCCGAGCTGTCCGGCTCGCTCGAACCGGAGCCGTTCGAAGATCCGCAGCGCCCGACCGGGTTCAGCGGCGGCCTGAGCGGCTCGCTCCTGCAGGACGACCCGCTGAGCGGCCCGCTGCCGCCGATCCACGACGGCCTGGTGGGCGGCCCGCCGCCGCAGGCCGGCCCGCCACGCCACGACCTCCCGCCGGACGGCCCGCCGCGGCGGCGCGACTCCGGCCCGCTGCCGCAAGGACCGCCGAGCGGCCCGCTGCCGCAGGACGGGCTGTTGGCGCCCGAGCCGGAAGGCCTGCGGGGCGCTCCGCCGCCGCAGGCCGGCGGGCGACGGCACGACGTTCCGCCGCCAGGCCGGGATGGCCTGCCGCACCACGATGCGCCGATGCCGGGGCCGGACGGATTGCCGCCACGGCATGACGCCGGCCCATCGAGCGGACCGCTGCCGCAAGCGGGACCGCCGCGGCACGACGTTCCGCCGCCAGGACCGGATGGTCCGCCGCACCACGACGCGCCGATGCCGGGGCCCGATGGGCTGCCGCCGCGGCATGACGCCGGCCCGCCGACCGGACCGCCGCCGCAGGCCGGTCCGCCGAGCGGCCCCCTGCCGCAGGCCGGTCCGCCGAGTGGCCCCCTGCCGCAGGCCGGTCCGCCGAGTGGCCCCCTGCCGCAGGCCGGTCCGCCGAGTGGCCCCCTGCCGCAAGCCGTGCCGCAGGCCGGTCCGCCACGCCATGACCTTCCGCCGGCCGGGCCTGACGGCCCGCCACCGCGGCATGACTCGGGTCCGGCGAGCGGCCCGCTGCCGCAGGCCGGCGTGCCCCGGCCCGACGGCCCTCCGCCCGGGCCTCCGCTGCCGCAGGCCGGCCCGCCGAGCGGCCCGCTGCCGCAGGCCGTGCCGCTGAGCGGCCCGCCGCCGCAGGCTCCGCCGCGGCACGACTCGCACGGACCTCGGCTCGCCGGGCCGCCGCCCTCTGGGCCGCCGCCCGTCGACGGTCCGCCGATGGGCGAACCGCGTCCTCCTGCTCCGCAGGGGCCGCCGTCGCCTCCGGTGGGCAGCCCTTCGCTGGGTGGTCCGCCGCCGCGGCCTCCGGCCGCTCCCGGGCCGCAGCCCGAGGGCCCGCCGCCGCAGGCCGGTCGCCCGGTCGGGCCGCCGCCCGCGCGGCCGGACGGTCCGCCGAGCGGTCCGATGCCGGTCAACTCCGGCCCGCCACCGGCTCCGCAGGCGCCACCGCGCCCGCCGGAGCCGCCGCAGCAGGAGCCGCCTCGTCCGCCGGAGCAGCGGCGTCCCGTGCCCGCGCGGGCGCCGAAGCTCACGCAGCGCGCCGACGGCGGGTTCGGGCCGATG
Organism: Saccharopolyspora sp. NPDC050389; assembly: GCF_040655595.1. NCBI lineage: Bacteria > Bacillati > Actinomycetota > Actinomycetes > Pseudonocardiales > Pseudonocardiaceae > Saccharopolyspora > Saccharopolyspora sp. NPDC050389. The sequence goes on along the minus strand of NZ_JBFAKG010000006.1, from coordinate 20,275 downwards.
GGATCGACCGGCACCTGGAGCGGGTCTTCGTCCCGGGCCGGTTACGGCCGGAACATGACCTGGTCGGCCGATGACTTCAAGGAGGAGCGGCGGGAGGACGACGACCTGCGCGTCGGCGCCGGCTACAAGCCGGGCGAGAGCGGCAGCGGCGCGGTGCCGCAGTTCCTGGTCGAAGCCGACGAACTCTTCGAGGAGGACGACGGCGGAAGCCGCTTGGTCGCGCCGCCGGTGCTGGGCGAGGCCCCTTCCAGCTACCGGGACTTCTAGGGATTGTTCGATGTGGCTTGCGCGGCCGGCGGACCCCTCGCTGCGGCGCGGGCCGAGTCCCGCGCCGCAGGCGGCCGCCGCCTGCGGCGCTGACCTCAGCGGCACGGCCGGCGCCGGCCGGTGCACCCCGACTCGAAATGAGCTGTGATGGTCGAGACGATCACCCTGTCGATCCCCGCGGTCGACTTGCTCGGTGAGCAGCTGAACCTCACCGTGCGGCAGTACCCGTTCGAGCTCCCGCGCGTCGGTGAGGTCGCGGAGGACCGCAACCGGCTGGCCGCCCAGGTGTGGCAGGAGCTGGAGTCGACCGGCCTGGCCCGCAATGGCCGCCCGGAGCCCGAGGTCGAGGACGCGCTGTACCTGCTGTGCAGCTCCGAGGTGTCGATCGCCGCCGCCGGGCTGCTCGACGTGCGCGCCGGGCAGCGGCTGGCCGCGCGCGTGGTGGCGACCGGCGAGGTCGGTGTGGTGGGCGTGCTCGACGGCCGGGGGCTGCGGATGAGCTTCCTCGCGCCGGACACCCTGCCCCGGGTGTGCGCCGACCTGCTGCCCGACGCCCCGCCCGGTAGCGGCGGAGAGGTGCGCGCGGTGGCCGATCGCAGCCACGGCCGCCCGACCGACGCCGACATCGACGGGCTGGCCGAACTGCGGTCGATCACCTCCGGGCAGAAGTACCGGCTCGGGCACTTCGTGGTCGGCGGCGCCCGCCGCAGCGGACCGCGCGGCCGCATCCCGAACCTGATCTGGTTCGACAACGACCGGGGCCGCTACGCGCTGCAGGGCGAGCGCGCCGACGGCCAGGACGTCGTCACCTGCCGCCCGGCGGACAAGCCTCGCATCGCCGGCCAGCTCGCCGCCCTCCTCGATCAGGCCCGTCGAGGCCTCTGAAACGGCTCGTCGGAGGAGTTGCGTGCCACTGGTGGGTGCGGGCGGGGCGCTGGTTAGGGCAGGCTGGGTTCCGTGACGCAGGACCGGCAGACGGAGATCGCGGCGGAACGCGACGACCGCGATTCGTTCATGCGGCTGCTCGGCGGCCGCGCCAGCGCGATCGACGCGAGCCTGCCGCCGATCGCGTTCGGGCTCGGCTGGTACTTCGGCGGCGAGTCGATCGACATCGGCAGCGGCGTAGCGGTCGGAGTCAGCGCGCTGATCGCGGCTTGGCGCCTGTACCGGGGCGCCCGACCAGTGGCGGTTCTGATCAGCTTGCTGGCGGTCGTGGTCGGGGCGCTGATCGCGTCCTACACCGGCGATGCGGCGGACTTCTTCCTGCCCCGATTGGCGAGCAACGGGCTCAGCGCGCTCGCCTGGATGATCAGCATCGCGATCCGCTGGCCGCTGCTCGGCGTGGTGGTCGGCGCCGCTCTCGGTCAGGCCCGGCGGTGGCGCCGCGACCCGGTGCTGCTGCGGGCGTACAGCCGGGCGAGCTGGGTCTGGGTCGGCCAGTACGTGGTGCGGCTGGTGGTGTTCATCCCGCTGTGGCTGCTGGGCCTGACCGGCGCGCTGACCATCGCGCAGGTCGTGCTGACCTGGCCGCTGGTGGCGGTGTGCGTGGCGGCGAGCTGGTGGGTGATGCGGCGGTCGCTGCCGCGGGAGCACCCGGGGCTGCGGCATCCGCAGTCGTGACCGCTCGGCCGGAGGAGCAGAATGCGCTCATGTCTCTCGGCAGCGTGATCACCGCGATAGTCACCCCGTTCGACGACGAGCTGCGCGTCGACGAAGCCGCCTTCCTGGCGCTGTTCCGCCACCTGATCGACCACGGCTCGGACGGCATCGTGGTCTGCGGGACGACCGGCGAGGCACCTACGCTCACCGACGAGGAGCACCTGCGGCTCATCGAGCTCGCCTGCGCCGAACGTCCGGCGGGTGCCACGGTGATCGCTTCGACCGGGTCCAACAACACCGCGCACGCCTGCGAGATGACGGAGCGGGCGACCGAGCTCGGCGCCGACGCGGTGCTCTCGGTGACGCCGTACTACAACCGCCCCAACCGCCGCGGTCTGGTTCGCCACTTCACCGAGATCGCCCGGGCCACGGACAAGCCGGTGGTGCTCTACAACGTGCCGTCCCGGATCGGCCTGTCGTTGCCGCACGACCTGCTCGCCGAACTCGCCCAGGTCGAGAACATCGACTACGTCAAGCAGGCGGACAACGCCGCGCTCGCCCAGATCGACGGCCTCGGCCTGTACGCGGGCAACGACGACGGCTTCGCCGCGGCCCTGGACCTCGGCGGCCTCGGCGGAATCCTGGTGGCCAGCCACCTGGTGGGCCCGCAGATGCGGCGGATGGTCGACGAGCCGGCGCGCCGCGCGGAGATCGACGCCTCGCTGAAGCCGCTGTACGCCGCGCTGTCGGTGACCACCAACCCGATCCCGGTCAAGGCGGCCCTGAACCTGGTCGGCCACCGGGTCGGCGGCGTCCGGCTGCCGCTGGTCGACGCGGACGAGGCGGAGCTGGCGACGATCCGCAAGGGCCTGCAGGACGTCGGCCTCGCCTGAGAGCCTGTTTCCAGGCTCGTTCTGCGTGGCGGTGCGGGTGGCGGCCCCCCTGCGGGAGTCACCGCGGTCTTCTCGCTGTGGGATCCCCGACATCATGAATGGCCAATTCACCACGTCGGGGCTGTCCTCGCTGGGAGAACCCCGGAGGGGTGGGCACCGTGAACCCGCGGCGGTGCGGGTTGCGTGGGTGGGCTAAGCGGCTGCGCCGCTTCAAAGACAAAACGCCCGCGTTACCACATCCGCACGTCACCACATCCAAAACAGCCTCTTGAGGCGCATCTCCTTCCAGGCAAAATCGGAACACCACCCGACGCCGCTGCTCCGGAGCTAGGCGAGCAGGCGTTCGTGGAGGGTCTGCGGGTCCTCGGTGAGGTCCAGCGCCGCCAGCCAGGCCGCTCCGGCTTCGCCGGGACCTGCGGTGCGCTGGGTTTGGAAGCCTCGGGCCGACAGCGGGCCGCGCAGTGCCTCGCGGACCGGGTTGCCCGGCGCCACCAGGCCGCCGGCCAGCACGATCGTCCTGGTTTCGCCGTGGCGGCGGGTCGCCGCCGCGGTGTCGGCCAGGACGTGGGCGGCGCGCCGGACGATGTCGGCCGCCGTGTCGTCGGTGGCCGCTGTGACCAGCGGCGCGAGCTCCGCGAGGCGGATCGGCGGGGCCGCGTTCACCGCGCTGATCAGCTGCTTGCGCTGTCCGTCCGGTGTGTCCGGCAGGAGCCGATCGCGCACGGCTGCCGTGAGGCCGTGCAGCGGCTCGCCGCGATCCAGCGCGCGCAGCGCGGCTCGCACCGCTTCGCGGCCCAGCCAGAACGCCGAGCCCTCGTCGCCGAGCAGCCAGCCGTGCCCGCCGGCGGTCGCGACCATCCGGTGCTGCTCGATGCGGGCCGCGATGGCTCCCGTTCCCGCGATCAGCACCGTCCCATCGGGTTTCGGCGTGCCCGCCGCGAAGGCCACCTCGCAGTCGCTGATCGCCTGCTTCGGGCTCCGCAGGCCCAACCCGGACCACGCGTGGTCGAACACCGCGCTGAACCCGGGATCGACCATCTTGCTGACCCCGGCCATGCCGATCACGCAGTTGCGCACCGCCGCCGGATCGACCCCGGCGAGCGCCGACCGCGCGGCTTCGGCGATCTGCCGCGCCGCCTGGTCGGGCGGGTGCGAATTCGGATTTCCGCCGGCCGCTTCGCCGCGGCCCAGCACCCGCCCGGACAGGTCGCTGACGAGCGCCCGGCTGCTGGTTCCGCCGATGTCCAGGCCGAGTACGAGAGCCGCTTCGTCGCCGTGCATTCGCTCTTTCTACCCGCCGCGACCGCGAACGGTGGTCGGCGCGACCAAAACCGGCCATGACCTTCTCGCCAACCCCTGGCATCCGGCGTGGCGAGCGGCTATACATCGAGACGTTGCTTGATCAGCTTGATCAGTCGGGGAGCTGGAGCATGGACGACCTTTCCGGGTCACGCCGCATGTCCGATTTGGGCGGTGCGGGCAGTTGTGGTGCGAGCGGGGCGGCTCGATGACCGTCGACACCCACCACCACCTGTGGGACCTCGACGTCCGGGACCAGCCGTGGATCGTCGGCGAGGAGATGGAGCCGCTGCGCCGCGACTTCCGGCCCGCCGACCTGCAAGCCGCGCTGAAGGGTTCCGGCGTGACCGCGACGGTGCTGGTGCAGACCGTCGCCGACCCGGACGAGACGCCCGAGATGCTGGTGCTGGCCGACACCGTGGACCGCGTCGCGGCGGTGGTCGGCTGGGTCGATCTGACCGCGCGGGACGCCCGTGAGCGGATCGGCCGCCTGCAGTCGCACCCGTCCGGCGGCTGGCTGAAGGGCATCCGGCACCAGGTCGAGGACGAGCCGGATCCGGACTGGCTGATCCGCCCGGAGGTGCTCAACGGGCTCGCCGCGGTCGAGGACGCCGGGCTGCTGTACGAGCTGCTGGTCCGGCCGCACCAGCTGCCGGCCGCGATCAAGGCGGTCGGGCAGTTCCCGCAGCTGACCTTCGTGCTCGACCACTGCGCGAAACCGCCGGTGGCCACCGGCGAGCTGGAGCCGTGGGCGAGCCGCATCCGGGCGCTGGCCGCCCACCCGAACGTGGTGTGCAAGCTGTCCGGATTGGTCACAGAGGACGACTGGGCCCGGCAACCTGATCCGGTGAGGCTTGCGCCATACGTGGACGTGGTGCTGGAGGCGTTCGGGCCGGGCCGGCTGATGTTCGGTTCGGATTGGCCGGTGTGCCTGCTCGCCGCCGACTACGGGCAGGTCATGGGCGTGGCCAAGCAGCTGACCGCCGGTCTCGACGACCGGCAGCGCGCGGCGGTGTTCGATAGGACGGCGCGCGAGGTGTACGGCATTTAGGGCCTTTGGACTCTGTCGTTCGCCGCGCCCCGAGGCTTGCGACATGCTCCGTTCGGCGTAACCTGACGGTGCCCGTCTCACCCCGCCCCCTCGGTGAGGCGGGCTTTCATCTGCCCCGCAGTGGAAACTGCCGCCTCGGTCGTCGCTCACCGCAACCGCGCCCTTGAAAATGCCGTCGGTCACCGGGTGCGGGTGACCTTCTTCAGGCCTCGCGGGTTGTCCGGGTCGAAGCCCCGGGCCAGCGCCAGGCCGAGGGCCAGCTGCTGGACCGGCAGGACCTCCAGCACCGGCGCCACCTCCTCGGCGCAGGCCGGCACCGGGATGCGGTGCGACGCGGGCACGTCCGAGGCCGCCGAGCCGATCGCGCAGATGTCCGCTCCGCGCTCGTGGACCACGTCGAGCACCTCGCGCATCGCGTCGCCGCCGCGCCCGTTGCTGCACAACGCGAGCACCGCGGTGTCCGCATCGACGGCCGCGACCGGGCCGTGCAGCAGGTCGGCGCCGCTGTAGGCGCGGGCCGAGAGGTAGCTGGTCTCGGCGAGCTTCAGCGCCGCCTCGGAGGCGGTGGCCAGCGAGTAGCCGCGCCCCGTGGTGACCATCCGCTCCGCGAAGCGGTACCGGCGCACCGCGTCGTCCACCACCTTGTGGCCGGCGTCCAGGGCGGTCGCGGCCAGCTCGGGGATCGGTTCGGCGTCCCTGCCGGTCCCGCCGCGCACCGCGTCGATGAGCAGGTACAGGGCGAGCAGCGTCGCGCTGTAGGTCTTGGTCGCGGCCACCGCCTGCTCGCGGCCCGCCCGGATGTCCACCGACAGTTCGGCGGCGGAGTTCAGCGGCGAGTCCGAGGTGTTGGTGACCGCGACCGTCAGCGCGCCGCGCTTGCGGCCGGACTCGGTGACCTCCAGCAGGTCCGGGGACCCGCCGCTCTGGCTGACCGACACCAGCAGCACGTCGGTCAGGTCCGGCTGCGCGCCGTAGAGCGTGGTCGTCGACGGCGACGTCAGCCCGACGGGCAGTTCGAGCAGGACTTCCAGCAGGTACTTCGCGTAGAGCGCGGCGTGGTCGCTGGAGCCGCGCGCGGCCAGCAGCGCGAAGCGCGGTCGGCGTTCCGCGATCTTCGCGGCCACCTCGGCGATCGCGTCCCGGCCTGCCAGCAGGTCGGCGAAGATCGCGGGTTGCTGGCTGATCTCGTCGGTCATGTGGCGACCGGGGGTGGCGGTCATCAGGCCCATCCCTTCCGTTTAGGTCTAGACCAATCTTACTCAGCCCTTCACGGCGCCCGCAGTGACACCCGACACCATTTTCCGCTGAACCGCCAAGAAGAACACCAGCACGGGCAGCGTGAACAGGGTGGCCGCGGCCATCGTGGCGCCCCAGTCGGTGCCGAACGCGTTCTGGAAGGTCTGCAGGAACACCGGCAGCGTCTGGAGGTCCTGGGAGCGCATGAAGATCAGCGCGTAGAGGAACTCGTTCCACGCGGTGATGAACGCGAACACCGAGGTGGCCACCAGGCCCGGCCCCAGCAGCGGCAGCGTGACGCGGCGGAACGCCTCGGCCCGCCCGCAGCCGTCCACCATGGCGGCCTCCTCCAGATCCACCGGGATCCCGTCGATGAACCCGCGCAGCGACCAGATGGTGAACGGCAGCGTCGTGATCCAGTACACCAGGATCAGCGACGGCAGCTTGTTCAGCAGCCCGAGATCCCGCATGAACAGGAACATCGGCACCATCAGCGCCTCGAACGGCACCATCTGCGCGACCAGCACGAGCATCAGGAAGCCCTTGCGGCCGCGGAACCGGAACCGGCTCATCGCCAGCGCCGCCAGGGTGCCCGCGACCAGCGAACACGCCACCGCGGTGAGCGTGACCAGCAGGCTGTTGCCCAGGTAGCGCAGGAAGTCCGAGCCGAACAGCGCCGTCGCGTAGTTCTGCAGCGTTACCGAGCTCGGCACCAGGTCGTAGGACGTGGACAGCACCTCGCCGCGCGGCTTGAAGGAGCTGGCGAACATCCAGTACGTCGGGAACACGAAGATCACCGCGATGGCCAGCGCCAACGCCGACAGCCCGATCCGGCGGGTCCTCACAGCTCCACCTCCTGAGAACGCAGCAGCAGGCGCTGGTACTGGGCGCAGACCACGACGAGCACGATCACCATCAGCACGCTGACCGCGGCGGCGGCGCCGAAGTGCTTGCCCGCGATGCCTTCGAGGTACTGCATGACCGGCAGCGTGGTGCTCCCGCCGCTCGGGCCGCCCTCGCGCATCGCCCACACCTGCGAGAACACCTTGAAGTCCCACAGCACCGACAGGAACGTCACGATCATCAGCACCGGCTTGAGCTGCGGCCAGGTGATCGCGGTGAACGTCTGCCAGCCGCTCGCGCCGTCGATCCCGGCCGATTCGTAGAGGTCCTTGGGCACCCCGAGCAGCGCGGCGTACAGCGTCATCGCCACGAACGGCACGGCCTGCCAGGTGATCAGGATGCCCACCACGGTGAGCGTGCTCGCGCCGGTGGCGAACCAGGAGTGCCCGGCGAACGAATCGAAGCCGAGCAGCACCAGCGTCTTGTTCAGGATCCCGTACTGCTGGTCGAAGATCCACTGGAACACCGTGGTCGCGGCCAGCTGCGGCACCGCCCACGCGAGCAGCAGGCTGACCTGCAGCACCACGCGCGGAACCACCGGCACGTGCTTCATCAGCAGCGCCAGCAGCAGCGCCGTCAGCACGGTGGCAGCCACGATGGACGAGGTGAACACCACGGTCCGGAGCGTGACGGTCCAGAACTCGGGGTTGCCGAGGATCTGCGCGTAGTTGTCGAAGCCGATCCAGGTGACCTCGCCGCGGGTGAGCTCACCGAGGTCGAGCTTGCGGAAGCTGGTCACGACCACGTTCACCGCGGGCCAGCCGAGCAGTGCGATCAGCGCGAGCACCGCGGGAGCGAGCAGCAGGTACGGCATCGCTTCCCGGATTCGCGGGCGGCGCCGAGCGCCGGGCACCACGGGCGAACCCGCGGTGCCCGGCGCCGGGCGGGTGTGCGTAGCGGTCATATCAGTTGTTCGCCGCCAGCAATCGGGTGATCTTGTCGTTCGCCTCCAACGTGGCGTCGACGACCGACTTCTGGCCGGTCAGCACGGCCGTCATCATGTCCTTGAGCGGGTTCTGCCCGGACTCGATGGCCGCCCACTGCGGAACCGGCGGCGGCACCTTGCCGTCCTTCGACGCGATGGCCATCGCGGCGCTGACCGGGTTCTTCTCCAGCGCGCTGGTGTCCTGCGAGGCACCCGGCACGACGCCGCTGTCGGCGAGCTTGGTCTGGTACTTCTGGCTGGTCAGCAGCTTCAGCCAGTCCTTGGCGGCGGTGGCGTCGGCGCTGCCGGCCGGGATCGCCAGGGTGGAGCCGCCGAGGAACACCGGCGCGGTCTTGCCCGGGAACTTCGACGGGATCGGGAAGGCGCTGGAGACCTCGGTGATCTTCGGGTTGGTCTTCGCGGCGGTCTGCACCTCCCACGGCAGCGCGATCATCATCGCGACCTTGCCCTTGGCGTACACCTCGGCCTGCTGCGGCTCCGCCTCGTCGGTGTCGGCCGGGGCGGACGTGGCCGAGGTCTTGAACAGCTGCTGGTAGTACTCGACGCCATCGCGGGTCTGCGCGGTGTCCAGCGCGCCCTTGTAGTTCGCGCCCTGGCCGGTCGCGATGTCACCGCCGGAGTCCCAGATGAACGACAGCAGCGAGTACCAGGACTGGCCCGGCAGGTAGAGCGACTGGAAGTCGGGGTCCGCGCCGTGGGTCTGCTCGAGCTTGGTGATCGTGGCGAGCAGCTCGTCGCGGTTGGTCGGCAGCTGGGTGATGCCCGCCTGCTGGAACAGCTCCTTGTTGTAGACGACGACGCGGTTGGCCGCGTAGAACGGCACGGCGTACTGCTTGCCCTCCCACGCGCCGGATCCGGCGAGCGCCGGCACCCACTGCGGCTTGCCCAGGCCGTCGGCGTCGGCGGTGAGGTCCAGCAGCGTGCCCTCGGAGGAGAACTGCGGGGTCTGGCTGTTCCCGAGCTCGATCACGTCCGGCGGGTCGTTGCTGGTCAGCGCGGTGGTCAGGCGATCTTGGATGCCGTTCCACTGCTGGATCTGGTAGTCCACCTTCATGCCGGGGTGGCTCTGCTCGAATTCCTTGTTGAGCTCGTCGATCAGGACGTCGGGCGCCGAGCCGTCCATCAGCCAGACGGTCAGCTTGTTGTCGCTCGCGCCGGCTCCGCCGCCACAACCAGCGAGGGTCAACGACAGCGCGGCGGCCGCCGCGAGCGCCTTCCAGGTCTTCAACGTTCGCCCCTTCCTCCGCGCTGGCGCGCGGAGCCGCGGGTGCTCGCCGTCGGTGCCGAGCCCCCGCCTACCTTTGGTGTAGACCAATGCGATGAAGATTGTGGCGCGGGGCACGCGATGTCAAGACTTTTCGGCGCTACTGTTCAGGCACGCATAAGGCTGGCTTGATCTTCGGGCGCCGGCTCGCCGCGGCAGCAGGTCGCCGCCGCCGGCGTTCGGGCGGCCGACTTTCGGGCATGCTGAGGTATCAGGACTCGGCAGGCCGGCGACTCGACGCCTCGGGGAGCGGAACAACGGCGGCAAGGTTGCGGTGGTAGGAGGAACGATGCTCGAAACGTCCGTGTCCGGTGGGGCGGACTCGCCCGGACGCGCACAACGCGAACCGAAGTACTGGGGGCTCAAGCAACACCTGCTGGACATGCTCCGGTCCCTGCCGCCCGGTGCGCCGATTCCTACCGAACGCTCGCTGGCCGCCGAGTTCGACGTCTCGCGCACCACGGTGCGCCAAGCGCTGGCCGAGCTGACCGTGGAGGGCCGGCTGCTGCGGGTGCAGGGCAAGGGCACCTTCGCGGCGAAGCCGAAGGTCGCCCAGCGCTTGCAGCTGAGCAGCTACACCGAGGACATGCGCGCCCAGGGCCGCCAGCCCACCTCCCGGCTGCTGGAGGTCGTCGAGGAACCGGCCGCGGAGGAGCTGGCCGAGCTGCTCGGGACCAAGCCGAGCTCGACCGTGCTGCGGCTGCGCCGGCTGCGGTTGGCCGACGGCGAGCCGATGGCCATCGAGACCACCCACCTGCCGCTGACCCGGTTCCGCGGGCTGACCAGCCGCCTGGAGTCCGGCGGCTCGCTCTACCAGGTGCTCCGCGAGAGCTTCGAGGTCGAGCTGGGGCACGCGGAGGAGACCATCGAGACCGCGCTGGCCAGCCCGGAAGAGGCGGAACTGCTCGGCTCCGACGTCGGCTTGCCGATGCTGCTGCTGTCCCGGCACTCGTTCGACACCGAAGGGCGCCCGGTCGAGTGGGTGCGCTCGATCTACCGAGGTGACCGCTACAAGTTCGTCGCCCGCCTCAACCCACCTAACTGATCTAGAAGCTCTTGTTCCCAGGCGAAGGGCACCCCGGATCGGGGTGCCCTTCGCCGTTGCCGGCCGCGTTACGCGAAGTGGGGGTCCTCACGGTTTGGCAACGATCTGGAGAAAACGCTCGTGCTCGCCCGTTGGGACGTTGAGGGAGAGTGCGTTCAAGAGCGTGGGAGCCATGGTCAGGCAGAAAGCGGAGCCGAACGAGCAGGAGTCGGACGAGGAGGTCGAGAAGCCCAAGAAGGTCGACGTGTCACCGACCCAGGTCGCGGGCGCGGCGCTGGCCTCGGTGACGGCGGCCTTCCTGGGATCCCGGCTCGGGGTGGCGGGCACCTTGATCGGTGCCGCGCTGACGAGCGTGGTGATCACCGTGGGCGGAGCGCTCTACCAGCGATCGTTCGACAGCGCGAAGGAGAAGGCGGTGCACGCCGCCGCGAAGGCTTCGGTGATGAAGCTCCGGCGGACCACCGTCGCGCGGTACGTGTCCAAAAAGGACGAGCCCGTCGAGGCGACGCGGCGCATCCGCCTGACGCCCGGAATGCATTGGCCGGGCGGGGAAACGGTCGTGGACGAGGACCGCACGGTGAAGGTCGACGCCGACGCGGCGACCCGCATGCTGAACGTGGCCGAGGCTGGACAGGCGACCGAGGTCGTCGCGGCCGCGAAGCCGGCCGCCGACCGGCGCAAGCGCCACGTCCGGTGGGCGATGGTGGCCGCGAGCTGCGCGGCGGTGTTCGCGCTGAGCATGCTGGTCGTCACCGGATTCGAAGGGGTGACGGGGAAACCGCTCTCCGGCGGCGACGGCGGCACGACGCTCGGCCAGGTGCTGCACCGCGATGAGCAGCGCGCGCCCAGCGTCCCGACCGAGCCGACGAAGCCGCGGGAGACCCCGAGTCAGCAGCCGCAGCCGTCGACCGAGGTGACGCCCACCCAGCAGCCGACGGTGCAGCCGACCACGGAAACCCCGACGCCCACCCGGGAACCGATGCAGGCGCCGACCACGGCCGAACGGCCCAGCCAGGCGCCGGAGTCGGGGTCCGTCGAGGTGCCCATCGAGACCGGCGAACCGCGTCAGTCTTCTTTCGAGGGATAGAGAATCCAGGTCAAACGCCTCCTGCGCTAGCTCGATCGAGTTGCGCAGGAGGCGTTTTGGGCGAATGGGGCGAAAGGCGGATGTGGGACTGGTGATCTCCTCTGATACTGGATCGGCGACGGGGTGATGAGATCCAGCTCACTAAGAGGAGACATCAGATGAAGCGCAGACTCGCGGCTCGGGTGGCCGGGACCGTGATGTTGGCGGCGGGAACGGTGGCCGCATTGACCATGCCCGCCACCGCGACCGAAAGCGCGCCGCCCGCGGCAGAAGCGGCGAACCTGCTAGACGCGATGCAGCGCGACTTCGGCCTGGACCATGACCAGGCCCTCCAGCGGCTCGATCAGGAAGCCGCTGCCACCGAGGCCGAGCAGCGACTGAGCAGCACGCTGGGCAGCGCCTACGGCGGGGCCTACTTCGACCCGGCGCTCGGCAAGCTCGTCGTCGGCGTCACCGACCAGGCGCGCTTCGACGAGGTGCGCGCGGCGGGCGCCGAACCGAAGCTCGTCATCTACAGCATCCAGCAGCTCAACGGGGTCGTCGATGGCCTCAACCTGCGCAGCGGGGTGGCGCCGAAGGGCGTCTCCGGCTGGTACGTCGACGGCAAGGCGAACTCGGTCGTCCTCACCACCAGGCCGGGCACCGCGCCCGAGGCCGCGCAGTTCGTGCACGGCTCCGGCGTCCTCACAGATGCGGTGCGCGTCGCCGAATCGCTGGAGAACCCCCGCACCTACGCCGACGTCATCGGCGGCAACGCCTACTACATCGGCAGCGGCTCCCGCTGCTCTGTCGGATTCTCGGTGCAGGGCGGGTTCGTGACCGCCGGGCACTGCGGCAGCGTGGGCGACTCCACCTCGCAGCCCACCGGCCAGTTCGAGGGCTCGTCGTTCCCTGGCAACGACTACGGCTGGGTCCGGGTCGGCTCCGGCGACACCCCGCGACCGCTGGTGAACCAGTACAACGGCAGCAACGTCGGTGTCGCGGGCTCCACCGAGTCCGCCGAGGGCGCGTCCATCTGCCGCTCCGGCTCCACCACGGGCTGGCACTGCGGTTCGGTGCAGGCCAAGAACCAGACCGTGCAGTACCCGCAGGGCACCGTGACCGGCCTGACCCGCACCAACGTCTGCGCCGAGCCCGGCGACTCGGGCGGTTCCTGGCTGTCCGGTAGCCAGGCCCAGGGCGTGACCTCCGGCGGTTCGGGCAACTGCAGCTCCGGCGGCACGACCTACTTCCAGCCGGTGAACGAGATCCTGCAGGCCTACGGCCTGACGCTGCTCACCCAGTAAGACCCACCAGACCGGCCCCCGGCATCCAGCCGGGGGTCCCGTCATGTCCGGGGGAGCGTCACGGCAGGCGGTCGCGGAGCTCGCGGGCCGCCGCGCGCGGATCCTCGGCCTCGGTGATCGCGCGGACCACGACGACGCGCTCCGCCCCGGCCTTGAGGGCCTCGTCCAGGTTGTCCGGGCCGATGCCGCCGATCGCGAACCACGGCCGGCCGTGGCCGCGGTGCTCCGCGGCGTGCTCCACCAGCTCGAGCCCGGCCGCCGAGCGCCCCGGCTTGGTCGGCGTCGTCCACACCGGGCCGGTGCAGAAGTAGTCCACGCCGGGCTCGGTGGCCGCAGCGTCCGCCTGCACCACGTCGTGCGTCGACCGGCCGATCGCGACGTGCTCGCCGACGATGCGCCGGGCGATCTCCACCGGCAGGTCGTCCTGCCCGAGGTGCAGGACGTCCGCCTCGGCGGCCATCGCCACATCGGCGCGGTCGTTCACCGCGAGCAGCGCGCCGTGCCGCAGGCAGGCGTCGGCCAGCACCTCCAGCGCCGCCAGCTCGTGGCGGGCCTCCAGCGGAGCGCCGTTCGGGTTCTTGTCCCGCAGCTGGATGATGTCGACCCCGCCGGCCAAGGCGGCGTCCGCGAACTCCGCGAGATCACCGCGCTCGGCGCGTGCGTCGGTGCACAGGTACAGCCGCGCCTCGTCGAGGCGAGCGCGGATGCCGAAACCGTCCAATCCAGGCATGTTCCACAGGGTAGCTTCCCGCGACGAGGCCGCCGGACCACGTGAACGCCGACGCCGGTGCGCGTTCCCATCGGGCGCCCGAAATTTGTGAAAGTTGCTCGACCTCGCCCCTGACGTCGCGATCCTCGCCGGGTACGGTGGTTCGTGGTGAGCACGGGAGCCCGGGTGCCGGGCTGAGAGGGGGCGTTGGCCCCGACCGTCGAACCTGATCCGGGTCATGCCGGCGCAGGGAGCGTGGAGTGTCTGAAGAACGGAAGAAGCACGTCGTCGTCGTGGGTGGCGGCGTGATCGGCATGTCCGTGGCGTGGCGCGCAGCCGCCGCCGGGCATCGCGTCCAACTCGTCGACGCCGAACCGGCGTCCGGGGCATCGAACGTGGCCGGCGGGATGCTGGCGCCGCTGGCCGAGGCGTGGCCCGGCGAAGAGGAATTGCTGGAGCTGGGCGCGGCGTCGCTGCGGCAGTGGCCGGAGTTCGCCGACGAACTCGCCCGGGCATCGGGCCTGCCTTCGGGGCTGCGCCGCGAGGGAACCCTGGTCGTCGGCGTGGACAGCGCGGACCGCGCCGAGCTCGACAACCTGGCCGACTACCTCGCGCGGCTCGGCCGCGCCGTCACCCGCCTGACCGGCCGGGAGGCGCGGAGGCTCGAACCGTCGCTGGGCCCGGCGGTGCGCGGTGGGCTCGAAGTGCCGGGCGATCTCGCGGTCGACAACCGCCTCGCGCTGGCTGCGCTGCGCGCGGCCGCGAACGCGGCGGGCGTCGATTTCATCGCGGCGAACGCGAAGCACGTGCGGTCCGGCGCGGTGGAGCTCAAAGACTCCACTGTGGACTGCGATGTCGCGGTGATCTCGGCGGGCGTGTACTCGGGCGCGCTGCATCCCGCGCTGCAGGACCGGATTCGGCCGGTGAAGGGCGAAATCCTGCGCCTGCGCGCGCGGACCACGGCGCTGCCGCCGCCGAGCCGCACGATCCGCGGCCCGGTGCGCGGCAGGCAGACCTACCTCGTGCCGCGCGACGACGGCGGCCTAGTGCTCGGCGCCACCCAGTACGAGGTGGGGTTCGACACCGAGGTCACCGTGGGCGGGGTGCGCGATCTGATCGCCGACGCCGAGCGGCTGATGCCGGGCATCGCCGAATACCGGCTGGTCGAGGCCGCTGCCGGGCTGCGCCCGAGCACCGACGACAACCTGCCGGTGCTCGGCTGGCTGGAACCCGGAGTCCTGGCGGCCACCGGGCACCACCGCGGTGGCTTCCTGCTCGCCCCGGTGACGGTCGAGGCGGTGCTGGCGCTGCTGCGCGGCGAGGAGCCCGCCGTCGAGATCAAGGCCGCCGATCCGAGTCGATGGGGAGGACAGCAGTGCACGTCGTGATCAACGGGGAGAACCGGCAGGTCGCCGCCGACGCAACGCTCGCGGCGGTGCTGCGGGAGTTCGGGGTGCCCGACCGGGGCGTGGCCGTGGCGCTGGACGGCGCCGTGGTGCCGCGCGCCCTGTGGCCGGACACCGGGTTGCGCCCCGATGCCGCGATCGAGGTCCTCACCGCAGTGCAAGGCGGCTGACGCCCCTCCTGAGGGGCCGCCAACCCGAACCCCCTTGCGGGGCAACAGAAACGCACCGAACCAGGGCGCCGATTCCGCGCTACCCGGATTCGGCCTACCCGTCGTTAGGAGAGTCATGGACGACCCGTTGGTGATCGCCGGCCGCGAGTTCGGTTCGCGGCTGATCACCGGGACCGGAGGGGCGACGAACCTCGCGGTCCTGGAGCGCGCGCTGATCGCGTCCGGAACCGAGCTGACGACCGTGGCGATGCGCCGCGCCGACGCCGGCGGCGGCACCGGGGTGCTCGACCTGCTGCGCAAGCTCGGCATCGAAGCGCTGCCGAACACGGCGGGCTGCCGGACGGCGGCGGAGGCCGTGCTGACCGCGCAGCTGGCGCGGGAGGCGCTGGAGACGAACTGGGTCAAGCTGGAGGTCGTCGCCGACGACGACACCCTGCTGCCCGACCCGGTGGAACTGCTCGACGCCGCGGAACAGCTGGTCGACCAGGGCTTCGTGGTGCTGGCCTACACCAACGACGACCCGGTGCTGGCGCTGAAGCTGGAGGAGACCGGTTGCGCGGCGGTGATGCCGCTGGGCTCGCCGATCGGCACCGGCCTGGGCATCCGGAACCCGCACAACATCGAGATGATCGTCTCCCGCGCATCGGTGCCGATCGTCCTGGACGCGGGCATCGGCACGGCCTCGGACGCGGCGCTGGCGATGGAGCTCGGCTGCTCGGCGGTGCTGCTGGCCACGGCGGTCACCCGCGCCCAGGACCCGGAGCGCATGGCGGCGGCGATGCGGGCGGCGGTCGAGGGAGGCCGTCTCGCGGCCCTGGCGGGCCGGATCCCCAAGCGCTTCTGGGCCCAGGCATCCAGCCCCGGCCGTCCCCTGGAGTGAGCCGACCGCCCGCACGCCCGCCGAGTCCTCAGCGGACCGTCGGGGGGGGGGGGGCGTGCGATCCCTGCCCAGCCGCCAGCCGGCCAACGTCCAGCACACCCCCCAGAGCAGGAAGAACGGCGACCACAGCAGCAGGTCCCAGTACGCCAGGTAGCGCGCCAGCGCGGCGTGCTCGGCCGGCGGCTTGTCGATCCCGGTGAGCACCAAGGCGTCCGAGACGAAGCCGATGCCCAGCGGCCCGATCGACCGGACGATCATGAGGATCCCGAGCGTCCAGGCGATCGTCAGCAGCAGCCGGCGCGGGAGGGGCGCGCGCCAGGGCCGGATGGTGGCCAGCGCGACGACGATGCCGACCACCGCGGCAGCGGCCAGCACCCAGTGGCTCGCCACGAACAGCGGATCGCGGGCGAGCATCCGTTCGCGCAGGTCCGGGCGCAGCGGGTCCTTGTCGGCCAGCGCATTGGCCCCCAGCGCCTGCGCGAGCTTCATCGATCCGTAGGCCGCGGTGCAAACCGCCGCCCCGTACGCGCCCGCCCGCGTCCGGTCAGCCCACGACATGCTTCGTCTCCTCCGCGTAGGACCGGATCATCGCCACGAGCAGTCCGATCAGGACGATCCCGAGGACTCCGTGGTGCCACTGCCAACCCACCCCGATGCCGATGAAGCCGTCCACGATCATGATCGCCGCGCCGGCGCCGACGGCCAGCAGCATTCCGGCCAGCACCAGCAGCATCAACGATCTGGGCGCGCGGCGTCCCGGCGCCGCGACCGTGGCGATGGCCACGCACGCGGCCAGCAGCCCGGTCGCGGCGGCGAGCCACTGGGCCGTCGCGGCGTCCATGAAGTAGCCCTCGCGCACGGCATCCGGCACGGCCGGGCCGCCCGGGAAGCCGAGCCTGCCTTGCCAGGCGAAGGCCGCTTTTCCCGCGGCATAACCGAGGAACAGCACCGCCAACGCGTACGCGGGCCAGCGTGGTGGCCGATCACGAGCATCCATGCCTGCGACGGTAGGAATCGCAGGCCGCGAATCACTCCCGCCCGAGGCGGAAACGCCTCCCTCCCAGGAGGGAGACGGGTCAGCGGATGTGGAGGCGTTCGGGACGGACGAAGCTGATCGTGTAGCTCTTCCACGGGCTGTCGTAGCCGAAGGTCCGGTCGATCGCCTGGCGGGCGTGCAGGGCGTTCTCCACCAGCGAGCTCGCCAGCAGCTCCGTCGCCGGGGCGCTGCCCTCCGCCACGTCCGGGATCTTCGCCGTCGGCTTGCCGCCCAGCAGGTCGTCCACCGCTCGCAGCGCCGGAACCGCGATCGCCTGCTCGGCCTCCGGCCGGAACGCGAGCGTCGCGACATCCTGCCGCAACGCGTCGAGCGCGATCGCCGCCGCGCGCGTCGCGCGGTCGTCGTCGGTCTCCTCGCCGGTCCCGTCGAGCAGCGCAGGCATGCCCAGCAGGTCCTGGGTGCGCCGCAGCGCGAGCACGTTCGCGGCCTGCAACGCCGCGGGCAGATCGACGCCCTGCCCGGCCGCCCGCACGCTGCGCAGCAGCTCGGACACCGACCACACCGTGGACCGCACCGCGCCGCGCACGTCCGGCAGGATGCTGCTGGGCAGCACCAGGTAGCTGACGTAGCCGACGATCAGCGCGATGGCCGCGCCGACCGCGGTGTTCGCCGCGAAGCTGATCCCCACGTTCACCAGCGGTCGTTCCAGCCGCATCGCCTGGTCGACGACGGTCACCACGATCAGGCAGCCGAGCAGCGCCTGGTAGTCGGTGCGCAGCCGAGTCATGTTCAGCAGCATGCCGCCGATCACCAGCGGCACCAGCAAGAACGCCCCCGGCAGCAGGGTGATCAGCACGGCCAGCGCGGTCACGCCCAGCACCGCGCCGCCGGTGCGCTCCAGCGCGCCGGTCATGCTGTCCCGGGCCGCTGGCTGCAGCACCACGTAGAGCGCGAGCAGCAGGCTCGACGCCGAAGGGTCGCGCAGCAGCAGGACGATCACCATGCCGAAGGCGACCGCGAGCGTGCAGCGCAGCGCGTGCCGGAACAGCGACGAGCGGAACGAGAGGTGCGCGCGGACCGCGCCCAGCACCCGTTCCCGGCGCGCGCCGGGAGCCGGCGGCGGCAGCGGCGTCTCGACGCGCCGCACCACCGCGGCGCGGATCCGGTCAAGTCCCTGGTTGAGGCCCTGCACCGCGTTCGGCAGGTCCTGCCGTCCGCCGCGCGCCAAGACCGCCAGCACCGGGTCGCGGCGGGCCGCCGCAGGCAGTCCGGTGCAGGCGCGGGAGCGCACCGCCCGGGCGAGCTCAGCGGCGACCTGGTCGGCTTCCGCGACGATCTGCTCCAGGCGGCCGGCTTCGGCCCGGTCGCTCTGCTGGGCCTGCGCGAGCAGCGTCTCCCGCGCCGCGCGGAAGCGAGCCGCCCCGGCCAGCACCTGGCCGAGCCAGGTGCTGGAACCGTCGGCGCGCCACGCGGCGGCGGCGGATTCGACCACGCCCGGCCCGGGTTCGAGCAGCGTCCGGGCGACCGCCACGCGAGTGGCCCTGGTCGGATCGCCGAGGCCGATGATCACCCGCAGCACCAGCGCGAACGCCGCGCCTGCGGCGCTCGCGGCCAGCAGCACCAGCACCGGCTGGTCGGAACCGATGCCGGTGGTGGTGGACACCAGCGTCGCCGCGGCGAAGGTCTGCCCGCCGATGCGGTAGTGCTCGCCCAGCGCGGGCAGCATGCCGGCGCCGAAGACCACCACCGCCACCGCGAGCCCGGCCAGCACCGGGATGTTCATCAGCAGCGGGCCGACCGTCATCACGAGCACCAGCGCCGGGGTGAACCAGACGAACCGCTGCAGGTCCGAGCGCAGCGACTGGCCGCCGGTGGCGATCAGCGCCAGCACCGCGGTCAGGCCGGCGATCAGCGCCGGAGTCTGCAGGTCGAAGATCCAGCCGATGGCGGTGCCGGCCACCACGGCGATGAGCACCAGCACCGCGTACTGGCGCTGCCGGGGATCCGGCGCCCCTGCTTCGGTGGCCAGCAGCCCCCGCACTCGTGTCCACACCGTTTTAGCCACGCTGTTGCAAACCCCTGTCGTCGTCGTGCGCGCAGCGCGCAGCAGACCGCGGGCCGCCGATGGCCCACGATCTCGGGAATTACGCGCTTCTCAACCCCTGTGTCGATTGGGCACGCCATTCGGGTTACAGATCCGGGAGGAAAATCACTCTATTAGGGGCGTGGTTGGGGGGTCAGATGGACCGGGGGCTGATGCGCCAGAACGTCGACACCGGGCCGACCCCGGCGCCGAGCGGGTAGGCGTGCGAGACGCTGCGGGTGACGAATCGCTTGCCGCTGCGCACCGCGTCCGGCATCGAAGCGCCCTTCGCCAGGGCGGCCGTGATCGCCGAGGCGAACACGTCGCCGGCGCCGTGGGTGTGCACCGTCGCGTAGCGGGGGCCGGGCAGCGGGATCGCCTCGTTGCCGTCGAAGAGCAGGTCTACGCACTCCGGGTCGTCGGCCAGGTGGCCGCTCTTGATCAGCACCCACTGCGGGCCGAAGTCGAAGACGGCCTTCGCGGCGTCCAGCAGGTCCGCGCGGGTGCGCGCGTCGATCCCGGTCAGCAGCCGGACCTCGTCGAGGTTCGGCGTGACCAGCGTCGCGCGCGGGAAGGCCTTGTGCCGCAGGGCGTCCAGCGCGTCCGGGCGCAGCAGCGGCTCGCCGCTGCGGGAGGCGGCGACCGGGTCCACGACGAACGGCGTGCGGCCGCCGCGGCCGATGCCGTGCGTGTCGCAGGCGTCCAGCACGGCCTCGATGGTGGCGGCCGAGGCGAGCACCCCGGTCTTGGCCGCGTCCACGCCGATGTCCGAGGCGACCGCGTCGACCTGCGCGGCGACGGTCTCCGGCGGGATCTCGACCAGCCCGGTGACGCCGACGGTGTTCTGCACCGTCACGGCGGTGACCGCGGTCATGCCGTGCACGCCGCAGGCGAAGAAGGTGCGCAGGTCCGCGTGCATCCCGGCGCTGCCGCCGGAATCCGACCCGGCGATGGTCAGCGCGGTCGGGGGAGCGGTGTCGTTCGCGGGCCGAAGTTCGTGCCCGGCCGAGATCTCGTGCATCCACTTCATGTTACGGCCCCGCTCCTACCGATCTTCCAGGGTCCGAAGCGACGTTTCCGCAGGTCAGGTGCCCCTGCTCCTTCGGCGACCTGCAGCAATAACTCGCGCGATTCACCTAAGACACGTTCCCGGC